>LUZO01000209.1 GCA_001603685.1 Bacteroidales bacterium Bact_23 | reverse complement strand
GATGTGTATAAGAGACAGATCTTATAATTTTCAAACACTAAAGGCGGACGCTTGTTAATAAAGGAAACAAATATCCTTTTTCAGAATACTATGGCCAACCGGTTGATACATGAAACCAGCCCTTACCTGCTTCAGCACGCACACAATCCCGTTGATTGGTATCCTTACGGGGAGGAGGCTTTTGCCGCTGCCCGCGAAAGCAACCGGCCGTTGCTGATAAGCATCGGCTATTCGGCTTGTCACTGGTGTCATGTTATGGAACATGAAAGTTTCAGCAAGCCGGAGATTGCCGAGGTAATGAACCGCAACTTTGTCTGCATAAAGGTTGACCGTGAGGAACGGCCCGATGTTGACCTTATTTATATGAGCGCCGTTCAGTTGCTGCACAACAGCGGCGGCTGGCCCCTCAACTGCTTTGCACTGCCCGATGGCAGCCCCTTCTGGGGCGGCACCTACTTCAGGCCCGCGCAATGGACCGAATTGCTTACCCATATTTCGGAACTGTACCACAACAGCTACCGCGAACTGGAGTCTCAGGCGCTCAGGCTCAAAGAGGGGATTGCAGGCCTGTCGGTTATAAAAACGCCTGAAAACCCGTCAGGCATTGATTCAGAATTTATCGATGAAGTTTGGGATCAGTTGTCGCAGCGGTTCGACAGCCACCATGGCGGTACAATCGGTGCACCGAAGTTTCCCATGCCGGTAGTCTGGCAATTCGGGATTGAGTATTACAACAATACCGGAAACCAGGAGGCGCTGAACCACATCCTGATGACCCTTGATGCCATGGCCAGAGGCGGCATTTACGATCAGATAGGCGGAGGTTTCGCCCGCTACAGCACCGATGCAAAGTGGAAAGTGCCCCACTTCGAAAAGATGCTGTACGACAACGCCCAGCTTGTTTCGCTATATGCCGAAGCCTACCGCATCAGCGGTAATGAAGCACTTGCCGACACCATCCGTCAGACGCTCGCTTTTATTGAAAACGAGCTCCGCTCTCCCGAAGGAGCGTTCTACAGCGCCCTTGACGCCGACAGCGAAGGTGTGGAAGGCAAGTTTTATGTGTGGACCCGCGATGAGATTATGGGCATTTTACCCGAATATGGCGAACTACTCTCCTCCTACTGGGGAATCGGCCAGGAGGGTAAATGGGAAAACGGAAATAATATCCTGCTGCGCCCCTTTCCCGACAGCGTATTTGCATCGCGCAACCACCTGAGTGAGGAAGAACTGAAACAGCTTGTCCGCATGGCTGCTTCCCGCCTGTTGAAAGAGCGAAACAAAAGGATACGGCCGGGGCTGGATGATAAAATCCTGGCCTCATGGAACGGCATGACGATAAAGGCTTATGCCGATGCATACCGGGTTACCATGTACCATCCGTGGCTCGATGCAGCCGTAAAGGCGGCGCGGTTTGTCAAAACCGGCATGATTCAGGAGGATTACAGCATACTCCGCACCTGGAAAAACGGCTCGGCACGGATACCTGGCGTATTAAACGATTATGCATATCTGGCTGAAGCATTCATCACGCTTTATCAGGTTTCCTTTGATGAAGAATGGCTTTATACCGCCTCCAGGCTAACCCGTTATGTACTTGATAACTTCACCGATCCGGATTCTCCGCTGTTTTGGTTTACCCCGACACCCGCCGGAAACGGCAATGCCATCCGCATCAGGGAAACCACCGACGGTGTGGAGCCTTCGGGCAATGCAGTGATGGCCAAAGTGCTGCTGTATCTTGAAAATTTCTGCAACAACAACGATTACGGCATCAGAGCAAGGGAAATGGTCAACACCATGCTAAACCGCATCGAAGCGTATCCTTCGGCATATTCATGCTGGGCTTCGGCGGCACAGATGATGGCACAGGGCATACGCACCCTGGTGATTACCGGCCCCCGCGCAAACGACTATGCCCTGCAGCTGCTTCCAAAACTAAATTCATCGGTTACCATGGCCGTAAGCAAACAATCTTCCTCGGTTCCGGTATTTCTGAACAGATTCAGAAACGGGGATACTGTCATTTACGACTGTATCGGGAACGTATGCCATGCACCGGTTTCAAAGCCGGAAGAGCTTGAATTATGATTTAAAAACCTGATTTTAACTAACTTGAAAGCAAACATTAACAAAGGAGGTAGTTGCTGAATAAAAGGAACGCAACGGGCATACTAATGCAATTGGTCAAATTCCCTATAAAAAGTAGTATTTTCACTTATTGCATTCTGGTACAAAAGTTGTATCTTTACACCATAATAATCAACAATTAAGAAAACAGCCATAAAGTGATGTTAAAATCGGGGAAGCTATTAAGGGGAGAATTCAGGAAAGTCATTCGTTGTTTTTAGAAACAATCTTTTAATCATTAAGAGTCATGCGCGTTGCTTTAGAAATACAAATCACCATAGACCAGACAGGAAGGGGCTTCCGGTTCTATGCGTTGCAGAAAGGCCGGGAGATGGGGCTTAACGGAACCATTTCCACCCATGGCGGAGGATTCACCATCACCATGCATATTGAAGGGAAAGAAGACGATGTTAAAAAATATATCGCTCTGATTTCTAAGGGCAGCCCGCATTGCAAAGTTACCAATGTAAATATCCTTCCCGCCGAAGTACACAATTACAGCCGCTTCGACATCATCAATCTTGAGCCGCGCCCCATCCGCACCATTTCTTCCGAAGACAAGCCCCGCCGCTTTGCACTGAAAATAGGTATTTTTGGGTTGTAAACCTGATGACGCTTAACTCAGATAATTTCTGAAACCCTGTTTTAAACCTTAAAAGCGATAAGCGCATCGCCTGATTTTCAATTAAACACATCCGCATTTTTTTTTAAAGGTATCCGGTAAACATTAAAGGATTTGTAGTTGCTGCATTCATTTACCTGAAAAAAAGCCTCCCCTGACTTTGACGCCTTGCTTTTACAAATTACTAACATACTTAACATCTATGATTTATATTCCCTAAAACAGCTTTTTGGGTGTTTCGGGAGTTAAAGTCGCGAGTCAACCGTCTATTACCAGAATATGAAAAGAAAAATAGGCTCGTGTGAAAATCAAGCTTCGAAGGAGCAACTTTATCGTTAGAAAATAGGAGTGGTAAGCCCAATGTGATTTGGCCTTTTTTTGAGATCGGCAGTTTACCTGCGGACGATAATGTCGTCCCTCCGGGACTTGTAAATTTCGGATTGCGGATTTTAGTCCGCCGCGGCGGATCGGATTTTAAATTTCAGAAAAATACGCGTCAGAGAATCAAGCTCCGTAGGAGCGACATTATCGTTAAAAAGTTAATAGAATATTCATCTATAAATCAGGCAATTGCAAACCTTAACAGATCCCTCCTTCGTCGGAATGACAAGGTATTTGGTCAATAATAGAG
>LUZO01000208.1 GCA_001603685.1 Bacteroidales bacterium Bact_23 | reverse complement strand
TGTTCTGGGCGCCTTAAAAAGCTCCCGGCACTCTTCTTTCGACAGCACTTCGGGAAGTTTCTTCTCCTTTTTGATGACCGGCAGTTTCAATGCCTGTTCGTCTTTGCCGAAAAGCCGGAACCAGAAGCGCATACCGAAAACTGTCTGCTTGAAATAGCTCTCCGACAGCCCTTCGTGAACAGACTTGCGATAGAGATAGGCGTTGATCTCTTCGATGCTTACCTCATGGGGCAAGCGACAGAAGTGAAGCGCAAGATGGGCAATGTTGCGACCGTAGTTCGAAATCAGGCTTTTGCTCAGCCTGTCCAACACAACGCGCTCTTCAAAATGAGAGAACGCCGCCCGGAATCCGGGAACCAAATCTTTGGCCTGAGCCAGAGTGGTGTAGTAATCTTTTTTCCTGAAGGTCATAATACTTGTTTTTAAAAGTTGACCTTGCAAGTAAAGATAAAATAAGTATTTTTACACGAATATAAGCTGAGAGAGGGAGCTACCGAAGGTTTAGTTC
>LUZO01000207.1 GCA_001603685.1 Bacteroidales bacterium Bact_23 | reverse complement strand
CTCCTTGAATATTACTCAGCCGCTAAGACGAAGAGGTGACAACACCGTCTATAATACCTGAAAGTGCTTAGGAAAGCATCTATATTGTTGATATTAAAATATTTACCTATCAGCATCAATAGATTCCTAGCCTCCGGAATAACCGTTTCAGTTAAATCAGGCTGAATTTTTAATGGAAAGTGATTTCAAAAAGATATTTCTGATTACAGACAAACGGAGTTAATCCGGCCATATTGAAATCAGGCGAAGAGCGTGGTAAAACTGAATGCATTCCCGTCGAACAACCCTTTATCGCTTATTTTCAGTTCGGGAATTACCAGCAGCGCCATGAACGAAAGGGTCATAAACGGCGCTTCAAGTGCCGTTCCGAAACGCTTCACCATTAGGTTAATGCGCCCGTAATCCTCCGCCACCTTGTAACCATCGCCCGCCGACATAATTCCTGCCACCTGCAGAGGCAGACCCAGTTCCGCTTTTTCAGACCCTGAAGCATCGGCGCAGGTAATCCCTCCCTTTGTTTCAATCAGCATATTCACAGCTCTTGCCAGGGATTCGTCGTCAACGCCCACGGCTATGATGTTGTGGCTGTCGTGCGCTACGGTTGAGGCCACGGCACCCCGCTTCAGCCCAAACCCCGTAATAAAGCCAACCACCGGTTCGGAGGGGGTGTAACGGTTCATCACCAGAATTTTCAGTACATCTTCACCCGTATTGCTGACAACGAAGCCATTCTCAATGGTGGCATCCACGGTTTTGCTTCCGGTAATTAACTGGCCGTCAAACGCCTGCATCACCCTGATCCGGTTGCCTTCAGCCTTAACCCGGAGCATTTCAGGAGTCAGGCGAAGCGCATTGAAGCGATTGGGCGGCTCTTCGTTTACGCTGCTGATCAGCGTTTTGCCATGCTCAGCCACCTTCCTGCCGCCGATATAGGTTTCGTAAACCTTAAAATTCTGCGGGTCGTCAATAACGATGAAGTCGGCCTTATCGCCCGGCTGCAGCAGCCCGGCATCCAGACCGTAATGCTTCACCGGATTTAGTGTGCAGGCACGCAATACATCCATCAGTCGGTAACCTGCCTTCAGGGCGCGTACCACCAGCAGGTTCAGGTGGCCGCGGATCAGGTCGTCCGGATGTTTGTCGTCCGAACAGAACATAATCTGATCCGGATACTCCTCAATCAGGCCGATCAGCTCATCGAAGTTCCGGGCGGCGCTTCCTTCACGCACCAGCACCTTCATGCCGGCCTTTATTTTGTCAATGGCCTCTTCGCGGGTAAAGCACTCATGATCGGTTGAGATTCCGGCGGCTGCATACCGCGCAGCTTCATCGCCCAGCACTCCGGGAGCGTGGCCATCCACCGGCTTGCCATACTTCTTTGCCAGCGCCAGCTTGGCCATCACTTCGGGATCGCCGCTCAAAACGCCCGGGAAGTTCATCATCTCGGCCAGGTAGAAAATCTCGGGCCACGAAAGCATCTCATCCAACGCTCCGGCATCCAGCTCCGAGCCGGAAGTCTCGAAAGGGGTGGCGGGCACGCACGATGGCGCCCCGAAATAGAATCTGAAAGGCACTTTCTGCCCGTTGCGTATCATAAACTTAACCCCCTCAATGCCAAGGATATTGGCAATCTCATGGGGATCGGAAACCGTAGCCGTAGTACCGTGAACCACCGCCAGGCGGGCAAATTCCGACGGCAGCAGCATGGAGCTTTCAACATGCACATGCGAGTCAATCAATCCGGGAAGGATATAGTGGTTCCCGGCTCCGGCGGTTCTTTCCACCGACTGAATCACCCCGTCGCTCACCGTTATGCGCCCGGGAAATATCTCGCCTGCAACAACATCCACAATGTTGCCGCTTACCGTAAAAGAAGGTTTTTGCTCATTCATGGCCGGCTCTCCGAAAGGTTCATTCCACCGCATAGCTGCGGCAGCGGCTTATTCATCCACACTTATGTTTTTATACACCGGAATAATCTCAACATTCTGGTTACGAAGCTCTTTTCTGGCCTTTTCGAAATCATCGGTAAATCCCAGCAGGAACCCGCCTCCGCCCGATCCGCAAAGTTTCAGGTAATAGGTGCTGGTTTCGAGGCCATATTTCCATATTTTTCTGAATGCCTCCGGAATCATCGGGTCGAGATGATCGTAGAGGAAACGCGAGAGATCCTTCAGTGCCTCGAAAAATCGGCGGGTCTCCCCTTTTATCAGGCTGCGGATGCAGGTGTCGTTCAGCGGAATCATCTCCTCACGCACCCGCGACATAAACTCGTCAATCTTACATTTATCCAGGAAAATATTGACCAGGGGGCCTGTTTTTCCGGGGCTTCCGGTGTTGATCAGGAAAATGGCTCCTTTTTTGTCGTGCTTGTTCCGCGGGATGCCCACCATACTCACATCCTTGCGGTTCTGAATAAGCAGCGGGTGTTTGATGTAGCAGTTCAGCGGATCCATTCCCGAGCTGGTGCCGTGGAAATAGGACTCAAGCTGTGCAAATATTTCCTTCAGTTTCAACACATCCTCAACCGGCAGATGCCTGTCGCCCCGGATGTGGTCGGGCACATATTTTTCGTAAAGCGCCGCCACCAGAGCTCCCGAACTTCCGACCCCATACCCCTGCGGAATGGTACTCTCGAAATAGAGCCCTTTGCTGATGTCACGCTCAAACCCTTCCACATTGAAGTTGCACTTCAGGACGCCCGCTTCCTTCAGTCCGCGGATATGATCGGCATACTCCTTCAGCAGCCGGTTGGAACTAACGGCAAAGTCGTAGTCCGTATATTTATCCTGGTTGATGAAACTCAGTTCGCCCCTGAAATGGGTGTAGGGAATGGTAAGCGCCATTGAGTCGCAAAGGATGCTGTACTCACCGAAAAGAAGAATCTTCGCGTAAAAAATCCCGGATTTATTTCTCATTAATCTGTGATTATCTGCAACTTAATTTTTCGGGCCCATTCCCCATGAAATCCTCAATTATCACGCCGTTATGGCAGTGCGGTCTGAGGGTTTCCTTCAGGGAAGCGACGCGTTCTGCCTCATCCGCAGGATAAAGCAGGTGGATATTTGGCCCGGCGTCAAGCGTAAAACAAACTTTTGTACCGGTTTGTTTTCTGAATTTCTCTATTTCATTGATGATCATCAATGAGTTGGGATGCATCAGCATAAACCACGGGCTGGAAGTAAGCATCATGGCGTGCAGGCTGAGCGCCTCATTTTCAACGATACCGGCAAATGTATCCCAGTCGCCCGATTTCAGCACTCCGGCCAGCTCCGAAAGGTTTTTTGCCGCATGTGCAAACCTGGCTTCGGCATAGGGGTGGCCTTCCATCAGCTGATGTCCCTTGCTGCTCGAAACCCCTTTCTCGCCCGGATGAACAATCAGAATAGCATCCATAAGCCCTCTGAAAACGGGATGCAGCTCAAAATCAAGCTGTACCGCATACTCATCGGACGAACCGGCAATGGCGGGATGGCTTCCCCAAACGGTGATTCCGCCGAAAACCGAACGGCAGGCGCTTCCTGAACCGAGACGGGAGATGAGCGAGGCCTTCCGGAAAAAGGTGTCATCCTCTTGCTGCCCTTTCAGTTGCGCTTCGATGGAACAGAGGCAGAGCGCCAGCGCACTCATCCCCGAAGCCGACGAAGCAATCCCGGCGGAATGCGGAAAGCTGTTTCCGGTTTCGATCAACAGCTTCACATCCGGCAGGAAATCGAAATAAGCGGTAAGTTGTTTCAGGTATTTTTCAATCCTGGCAGCAAAGGCAGGGTTCGGTTCGCCTTCGAAACGGAATTCCACTTCAGGCCCGGTGCCCGCCTGTGCAAGCGGAGCCGCTTCCACACGGGTAACCGTATAGGCATTGCTCAGGGTAATGCTGAGTGAGGCGTTGCGGGGAAGCTGGTTGCCGCGCTTGCCCCAGTATTTGATCAGGGCAATATTCGAAGGGCTCTTCCAGCAGGCAATCGCCCTTTCCCCATGCTTTTCGTTTCCGGTTTCGGTCATTTTTCCGCTTTTAATGAACGGATGCTTATGGCAATTTTACCATCTCGCGGAAGCCCAGCACCGTTTTCAGCCCTTTTGCGGCAAAGTATGACGACACATAATCACCTCCCGCAGATGAGGCGGCAAGAATAAAATCGCCACCCCAGGCGCCCAGCGACTTAACGGCTCCTTTGAAGCCGCTAAAATACATTTTCTTTATGGTTTCTTTGCCGGTTACGGCAGAAATAATCTCTTCGTGTCTTTCGATTAATCCATTAAACGACTCTATATCAACGCACTGAATAATCCGATCTGTCAGCGCTCCGATTTCGGCAATTTCGCTTTTCAGCAGGGAAGCATCCTTTTTCATAAACGCCGCCACCTCAGCCGTTGAATCCTGCTTTTTATCCAGATAAATCAGATAAAGGTCACCGGCAAACGGCGGGTTGAAATCTGCGGGAAGAATTTCGGGAGCTTCGGCATCCCAGCGGTATCTGATCGGTACATCGGACAGGGCGCAGGCAACATCATAGCCCGAGCCTTTCGATGTCAGGCGGTGCAGCTTCATGGCATCGGCTGCGGCCAGGCCGGCGATAAGAGCAGTCAGGGTTGAACTGCTGCCCAGCCCCCAGTGGCGATCGAAACCCAGTGTGGTTACAATTCGTTTTCCTTCAGCGGAGGTGAGAAAATCCCCGTTCAGCGACCTTGCCGCTTCGAGCAGGCGAACAAGCCTGCGGGCCACCTCCGCATCGGTAGTTTCAATAATACTGAGATCCGGCAAGCCGATGGCGGCGGTAAACCACAGCCCGGAGGTGTCTTTTGCCTCCCACTTCAGGATGCCCTGCTCCGCACTATCAAGAAGTTGCAGCTCCTGCCCTGTTTTCAGCGGCACTGCCAGCGCCGGCGCTCCGTAAAGCACCAGATATTCACCGGTAATCAGCAGTTTGCCCCTGGCATAAGCAGAATATGGAGCCTGCATCATCACCCTTTTGCGCGTTTTTTCCGGATGGACTCAAGAAATTCGGCTACGGCACTGTATGAGACTTTATGATTTTTGAAAAACTCAACCGCTTTCGCCTTTTCACGCTCTTCGGCGTTGAACATATTCAGGATGTTCAGCAGGTGCATTTTCATGTGGCCGATCTGTATTCCTTTGGTGGTGAGCGACTTCACCGCTCCAAAGTTGTTGGCCAGCCCGATAACCGAAGCAATCTGCATCAGTTGAGGCGCCGAGGGGTTGCCCAGCAACTGAAGCGAAAAACGGGCCATGGGGTGCAGCGAGGTGAGTCCGCCCACGGTACCTATGGCAATCGGAAGGGTGAGGCTGTAGAGGAACCTGCCGCCCTCCACCCTCACTTCGGTAAGGCTGCGGTATTGCCCGTCGCGGGCTGCCCAGGCGTGGCCACAGGCTTCAATCGCCCTGAAGTCATTGCCGGTAGCAAGCGCCACCGCATCAACGCCATTGAAAATACCCTTGTTGTGGGTGGCTGCACGGTAAACATCCACCCCCGCAATCTGAACCGCCTTTTCGAACTTCCAGACAAACTCTTCAGCCGTAAGCTGGTCGTCAATCCCGGCAAAATCGCTGATATCGCACTCAACCCAGGTACGCACCGTACACTCGGGCGTATAGTTGGAAAGGATCGACATAATGACATGCAGCGGCTCCTCTCCGAAATGGCCGCTTTCATTTACAAACTCCCGCAATCCGGCGGCATACTCCTCGAGGCAAGAGTTGATGAAGTTGGCACCCATGGAGTCGCGGGTATCGAATTTCACCGAGAGCTGGTAGTAATCATCCAGGCTGGAGGTCATATCCACCAGTTCCATATCCAGTACGCCTCCGCCCCTTTTCTCCATATTTGCGGTAATGGGTGCGGTGCGTGCGAGCAGCTTCTCCTTCAGTTGCGGGAACAGCTCTTTCAGCCGGTTGAAGTCGCCTTTCCAGACAAAGTGCACCTGCCCGTTCTTTACGGTTGAGATGATCTCTGAATGGAAGCCGCCCTTTCCGGCCCAGAATTTGGCGCTGTTGGCGGCCGCCGCTACCACAGAGCTCTCTTCAATCACCATCGGAACCATAAACAGCTCCCCGTTGATTTTTACATTGGGAGCAATGCCATACGGGAAAAAGTAGTTGGTAAGGGTGTTTTCGCTGAACTCGTCGAACAGCTTCTGAATTTCGGGATCGCGGTGCCAGAACGACTCCAGTTCGGCGATAACCCGCTCGGAATCAGTCATCCGCGATGCAATCAGGGCAATCTTCTTCTCCTTGGAGAGTTTGGAAAACCCTGAAATTATATGTTTTCTGGTCATTATTTGCTGATTTCTGACAGTACCGGAAACGGCACTGAATTGGCTATGCAAAAGTATGAATTTGCGTGGGTTCTGGCATGGTAAACGGACTTATAATTTTAACAATAATCCATTTAGCTGTTTTGGGAAGAGCCTGAGCAAGAAATTGAAGGTTCAGGGCCGGAACATTATAGCCCATCCCTGGTAATCCGTTTTTATTAAATTGCTTCCCGACTATCCGGGCCTACTGCTTTCTGCTGGATATTATTCCTGCAATTAATACGATCGTGTCTCAATCGGTTTTGCACCGCTCCAACTAATATCAATTTTAGTTCCTGATCCAATCACTTTAAAATGAATACTGTTCTTATCGGCTACATCTGAGCCATTAAATATACAAGTCCTTCGAAAGGAGTCAGATTCATGATCAATGTTGACCACTAATACATCTCCTTTGGAAACCTTCTCCGTATTAATTTTATAACTTCCGGATGTCTCAAGCCTTGTTGAAGGTCTTATTGTTCTGTTTTTAACTATTTCTGCCATGATTCTTGTTCCTTGAATTTAGCATACATTGGAGATATTTCTGTTTTTCTCACCTTAAGTATAGTCTCCCCTCTTTAATTTCCCACACCAATTCATCACCAATTTACCCCTCAAAACAACTTTTTTTGATCCGGTTACTTTTTAAACAGTGTTCTTTTGCCATATGCTTTAAAAATTAAATCGTAATTTTGATTTTTCATTCTGTCCGCACACCGGCCTAAGCATTCAAAAAAAAGAACCGTTTCTGTTTCCTGGCCGGGTAGTGGCAATCAGTCATCAGGCGGAAAACGGATAATCCGCTAATCGCAACGAACCGTAAAGCTTTCCTGCCGGAAGCGGCCATTGGCTGATTTAGCGGCAGAAACATTGTCAAACCTTATATCCAGATAAATACCGATGAGTAAAAGAATTCTGAACCTGCTAATGATATCCCTTCTGGCCATCTGGTCGGTTGGCTGTAGAACCGCCGGAAAAGGCACGACCAGCGTTGTAATTCTGTCGGTGAATGACATGCATGCCAAAATCGACAACTTCCCGCGGTTTAAGGCGATGGTTGACAGCATCAGGCAGGCGGAGAAATATGTGATTCTGGTTTCAGGCGGGGACAACTTCACCGGAAATCCGATTGTTGACCAGTATCCTGAAAAAGGGCTGCCCATGATTGATTTTATGAACCGTACCGGATTTAATGTCAGCGCCACGGGCAACCATGAGTTTGATTACGGGCAGGAGGTACTGGCAAAACGCATGGAGCAGGCAAAATTCCCGATTCTGTGCGCCAATGTGACCTCGGGTCCGGAAAGCGTGGTAAAATTCAGGCCCTACCAGATTTTAACCCTCGACAACGGCATCAGGCTGGCATTTCTGAGCCTGGTTCAGACCAACAGAAACGGAATCCCCGACTCGCATCCCGACAGGCTGAAAGGGTTGACTTTCTCAAACGGGCTGAAAACTGCTCCCCTTTATGCCGGATTGCGCGACAGCAGTAACGCCTTTATCGCACTGACTCATCTTGGCTACGATACCGACATCAGACTCACAGCCGAACTCCCCGCGCTCGATATGGTAATCGGAGGCCATTCGCATACCCTGGTAAAACATCCGAAATCATTCAACGGCGTACTGGTAACCCAGTCGGGACAATGGGTTGAGCATGTTACAAAATCTACCCTGCAATTCAACCGGAAGAAAAAACTTGTGAATGTAAAGGCCGATCTGCTGAGCGTTTTCGCCTTCAGGCACACCGACAGAACACTGGACAGTCTGCTGACCGTTTACAATGAAAACAGCGAAATGAACAGGATAATCGGAACGGCGCTCAGCAACATCAGGGGCAAGGATGAGCTGGGGAGCATGATGACCGATGCAGTTACCTCTATGGAAGGGATTGAGGTTGCTTTTCAGAACAATGGCGGCATCCGCATTCCCGAGATTCCGATGGGCGATATCTCCATCAAAACCATCTATCAGCTCGATCCGTTCGGAAATGAGATTATTGTTTTCCGGCTCACTCCCGCCGAGATCAGGTCGCTGCTACTGAACTCCTACAACCGCAACCGCCGCATTGATCTTCAGGTTTCCGGAATCAGCTACACCGTAGTTACCGACGAAAACGGTAACGGCCTTGATGTGGAGCTGAAACTGGCCGACGGCTCCGTTCCCGATGAGCAAAAAACCTATATGGCCGGGATGAACAGCTACATCGCCAGCAGCTATAAGTTCAACCACAGGGATGAGGGGGTTTCGCTTTCGACAATCACGGCACAGGCGCTGATCGACTTTATCAGCAACAAAAAAGCCCTCGATTACTCAGGAGTAACAAGGGCCTTTGTAAAGCAGGCGGAATAATCGCCTTACCATTTTTCTTCCACCTTGATTACCGGCGGTTCCATTCCGGTTTTCAGCCGTTCAATCAGTTCCACCACCTGGGTATTGATCTGCTCGAGGTAGCTATCCCAGAGCGGTGAATATTCGGTATCTTCCTTATCCATCCATTTTTCCACCGGAACGCGCGAAGCATGCTGCAGGGTCATATCGGTTACGGTGTAGCGGTAGCGCCCCGGCTTGAACTCGAGCTTCAGCACATAATTGATCTTGCCGGCCACCACTTTGGTATCTTTAACATCGTTGAAATACTCCATGCGGTGCTTTATCTCAATTACTCCGCTTTCGCGGTTGCGCACCCTGCAGACATCCGCCGGGTTTTTGTATTCCGTATTGATCCACTCGATGCAGCGGATGTACAACTCATCAGCCGTTCCGGCCTGCTGAACCACATCCTGATATGTAATCACACGGGTATCCTTATCAACCGGAATTATTGATCTCACATCCTGGGCGCCGGCACTGAAAGCGGTAAATAAAACGGCAGCAAACGAAGCAAAAACAACTCTAATATTCATAACAAAACCTGAATTAAATGCGGATAATGATTTATCCCTCTGTTCGACAAATGTAATACAAAAGTAGTGAAAACGGCCAAAAGTCTGTCAGAAGCCATGCAATAAAAATGCCAAAGCCCCGCCTTACGGCAGGGCTTTGCAATAAAATGGCGGGCTTATTTTAGTACATTCCGCCCATTCCACCCATACCCGGATTGGGCATCATGGGTTCTTTCTCTTCCTTAATATCGGCAAGTACGCACTCGGTAGTCAGGAGCATACCGGCAATTGAAGCGGCATTCTCAAGGGCTACGCGCGAAACCTTGGTCGGGTCGATAACGCCGGCCTGGAACAGGTTTTCAAACACCTCGGTGCGGGCGTTGAAACCGTAGTCGTCCTTTCCTTCGCGAACTTTCTGCACAATGACCGATCCTTCGAGTCCGGCATTTGCAACAATCTGGCGCAGAGGCTCTTCAAGTGCGCGCTTTACAATGGTGATACCGGTATCTTCATCCTCGTTATCACCTTTCAGGCCTTCGAGCAAGGGGATTGATCTGATGTAACCCACACCGCCGCCGGGGATGATTCCCTCTTCAATGGCTGCACGGGTTGCATGCAGTGCATCGTCGAAGCGATCCTTCTTCTCTTTCATTTCCACTTCGCTGGCAGCACCAACATAGATAACGGCTACACCGCCGGCAAGCTTTGCAAGGCGCTCCTGCAGCTTCTCGCGGTCGTAATCCGAAGTGGTGGTCTCGATCTGCGATTTGATCATGGCTACACGGGCTTTAATGCTGTCGGCATCGCCACGGCCGCTGACGATGGTGGTATTTTCCTTGTCAACGGTGATTTTTTCGGCCTGCCCCAGGTATGAGAGGTCGGCATCCTCGAGCCTGTAGCCTTTCTCTTCAGAGATAACGGTACCACCGGTAAGAACGGCAATATCCTCAAGCATCTCCTTGCGCCGATCGCCGAAACCGGGAGCCTTAACGGCGGCAATCTTCAGCGAGCCACGGATCTTGTTTACCACAAGGGTAGCAAGTGCTTCACCATCAACATCTTCGGCGATGATCAGCAGCGGACGGCCGGTCTGAACGGTCTTCTCGAGAATGGGGAGGAAATCCTTCATTCCGGAAATCTTCTTGTCGTAAATCAGGATGAAGGGATTTTCGAAAACGGCTTCCATCTTTTCAGCATCGGTTACAAAATAAGGAGAAATGTAACCTCTGTCGAACTGCATACCTTCCACAACTTTCACGGTTGTTTCAATGCCTTTTGCCTCTTCGATGGTGATAACGCCCTCTTTCTTCACCTTATTCATGGCTTCGGCAATCTTCTCACCGATAAAGAGGTCGTTATTGGCTGATACGGTAGCTACCTGGGTAATCTTTTCGCTGCCTTCCTCAATTTTAATTGACATTGATTTCAGGTTTTCGATAACCCTTGCAACAGCCTTGTCGATACCGCGTTTCAGGTCCATGGGGTTGGCGCCGGCGGTAACATTCTTCATTCCGGTATTTACGATTGACTGTGCCAGAACGGTAGCGGTGGTGGTTCCGTCGCCGGCAACATCAGCGGTTTTCGAAGCCACTTCCTTCACCATCTGAGCGCCCATATTCTGGATACCGTCTTTCAGATCCACTTCCTTTGCAACAGTAACACCGTCCTTGGTGATTGAGGGAGCGCCGTAGGCCTTCTCAATAATCACATTGCGGCCTTTGGGGCCGAGGGTAACCTTTACCGCATTTGCCAGAGCATCAACACCTTTCTTCAGCTCTTCGCGGGCTTCAATATCAAAAATAATCTGTTTTGCCATTGTTTGTTATT
>LUZO01000206.1 GCA_001603685.1 Bacteroidales bacterium Bact_23 | reverse complement strand
GGCAAAGCTTATGCAAGGGGTTAATCGACGGTTGATGCTTTTTTATGAAGCAGTTTATTACAGGGGAAGACTGTGATGGGTTGTGAGATTTGTTCGCTTCAGGAACCAAACGGGAAATAGTTTCAAAGCCGGTATTTATTCGGGCATAACAAATTCCCTGAAATTTTCCTTTGTTATTCCTTTATTTATTGAATTATAGCTTTCAGTAAATGTTTTCGGAAAGGAGATGGAACGATTGGGATTCCACTTAAACTCAAAGCCGGAAACTCTACCATCTTTAATTTCCACATAATCAACTTCCTGTTGTTGTTTGGTGCGCCAGAAATGCTGAGAAACCACCAGTTTTTGATAAAAGATTTGCTTTCTTCGCTCACTGATCAGGAAGTTTTCCCAGAGCGCTCCGGTATCTGTCCGGTTGTTCAGGGGTTGAAATTGACCGATGACCGCATTGCGAATTCCATTGTCGTAAAAATAAATTTTACGGTTTGTTTTTATTTCATTGCGAAGGTTGCGACTGAACGATGGCAGCCTGAATAAAATATAAGCTTTCTCAAGCACATCAATGTAGGCGCTGGCTGTTTTCGGGTCTAATCCGGTTGTCTGTGCAAGCTCTGTGTAGGAAACCTCGCTGCCAACCTGCCAAGCCAGCGCCTGAACAAGTCTCTGTATAGATTCAGGCTTTTTGATGTTGCCGTAGATAAGAATGTCTTTATAAAGATAACTTTCCGTTAGTTCCTGAAGTACAATTTGCTGATCAGCCTGATTCATAAGCACTTCAGGATAAAATCCGAACACCATGCGATTTTCCAGATCCTGCTCAGCTTTCAGGTATCCCGAGTAATCCTGCCACTCCTGCCAATTAATGGGCCAGAGCTGAAAAGTCCATTTCCGGCCGGTAAGCGGCTCCTGTGTCTGATTCATAAGTTCAAATGAAGAAGATCCGCTCAGAATCAGCTGCACTTCTTTGAATGTGTCGGTAATCAGTTTAGAGGTGAGGCCAATTGAAGGAATGCGCTGAGCTTCGTCAATGAATAAAATTCGTTTTTTCCCGATGAGCTGCCGGAGTTGCTCTGTATTGGGCCGGTTGAACAACCTTTCAGCAACCGGATCATCCCCGTTCACAATCAGGCATTCTTCCATATAAGGTTCCAGTAGTTTCATTACCAGAGTGGTTTTCCCCGACTGTCTTGGCCCTGTGATAATAATTGCTTTTCCGGAGAAAAACTTCCGGAATATCTGCTGCTCAATCGATCTTGGAATCATTGTTTCTGTTTTGAAATCAATTGCAAATATAATACATATTCCCGTAAAGTCATAACTTTTCAGGAATAGAATCCCGTAAAGCTATAACTATTCGGGAATTACATCCTTTCCGGCCGGTTTCAGGATGGCATTAACTCAGAAATTCAAGCAGGCGCTCAGAAAGGTATGCTTCATATTTCGAAGCAATTCAAACCATTAAAAAACTCTTTTAGAACCAATTCCCGGTATGATTGTTATTACAAACGATTGCAATTTCATATATTTACACTTCTGAATAGCTGGTATTGCCGGTATTTATCACAGATAAACAGAATCAGGCATCCGGCAGGCCACTATAAGCAGTGATTAAATGAATTAAACTTTGCCCCATGCAGGAAAACACACCCTACACCCCCAAAAACCACATTCGCATTGTTACGGCTGCCTCACTTTTCGACGGGCACGATGCTGCCATAAATATTATGCGCAGGATACTGCAGTCGTCCGGTGCTGAAGTGATTCATCTCGGCCACGACCGTTCGGTACAGGAAGTGGTTCAATGCGCCATTCAGGAAGATGTGCAGGCCATTGCCATTACCTCCTATCAGGGCGGGCATATGGAGTACTTCAAATATATGTACGACCTTCTTCAGGAAGCGGGCTGCGGGCATATCCGGATTTTTGGCGGTGGCGGAGGGGTAATTCTTCCCGATGAAATTGAGGAGCTTCACCAGTACGGCATTGCCCGGATCTATTCGCCTGACGACGGCCGCAGCATGGGGCTTCAGGGAATGATCAACGATCTTCTCCGGAAAGCCGATTTTGAAACGGGCGATATTTCGGGCATTACGGCCGATGATATCCGCGAAGGCAATGTCAGGGCGATTGCTTCGCTGATTACCGCCGCTGAAACACATCCCGAAAAGGTAAAGGCAATTACAAAAGATCTGAAAGAGAACTGCAAGGGGCTTGCCAGTCCGATTTTGGGCATTACCGGAACCGGTGGTGCCGGGAAATCGTCGCTGGTAGATGAGCTGGTGAGGCGATTCCTGCTATCGAATCCGGATAAGAAACTGGCCATCCTTTCGGTCGATCCCACCCGCCGCCGCAGCGGCGGAGCGCTGCTTGGCGACCGTATCCGCATGAACTCCATCAATACGCCGCAGGTGTATATGCGCAGTATGGCCACCAGGCAGGCGCACCGGGCCCTCTCGAAATACATAAACGATGCCACCTGCATTGTGAAGAATGCCGGTTTTGATATGGTTATTCTCGAAAGTTCCGGTATCGGACAGAGCGATACCGAGATTGTGGATTATGCCGATATTTCGCTCTATGTGATGACTCCTGAATATGGCGCCGCCTCGCAGCTTGAGAAGATCGATATGCTCGATTATGCCGATGTGATTGCCATCAACAAATCCGATAAAATGGGTGCCGCCGATGCACTGCGCGATGTCAGGAAGCAGTATTCCCGGAACCGAAAGCTTTGGGATGCCGACCCGGCAAGCCTGCCGGTTTTTGCCACACGCGCCTCACAATTCAACGATGCGGGAGTAAACCGGCTTTACAACCGGCTTACCACCATTATGAACGAAAAAGCCGGCCTGGGATTTCAGCCTTATCGGTTGGATACCGATGACGAACAGGGGTCGATGACGATTATTCCGCCCTCACGCGTCAGATATCTTTCCGAAATCAGTGACACCATCAGGAATTATAACAAGCAGACGGAACGCCATGCCGGAGTTGCCGCCGAACTGCAGTCGCTCGAGCATACGGCATCGCTGCTGCAAAAGGAGTCGCATGAAATTCCGGAACCTGTTAGGGAAAAGATAGATAAGCTGCGCAGGGCTTTGGGCGAGGAGAATCTGGAAATCCTGAAAAACTGGGAAGAGAAAAAAAGCCACTTCAAGAATCCTGAATACAAATATAAGGTAAGAGGGAAAGAAATTAAGGTTCAGACACATACTGAATCGTTATCGCATTTGCAGATTCCGAAAATCTCGCTGCCCGGTTATCAGGGCTGGGGTGATATCCTGAAATGGAATCTGCGCGAGAATGTGCCCGGTGAGTTTCCCTATGCAGCGGGGGTTTATCCGTTCAAGCGTGAAAATGAGGATCCAACCCGAATGTTTGCCGGCGAAGGCGGGCCCGAACGAACCAACAAGCGTTTCCACTATGTATCGGCAGGAATGCCCGCCAGAAGGCTCTCCACCGCCTTCGATTCGGTAACCCTTTACGGTGCCGACCCCGATATAAGGCCCGATATTTACGGAAAAATCGGCAATGCCGGTGTTTCGGTGGCCAGCCTCGACGATGCCAAGAAGCTCTATTCAGGTTTTAACCTGGTGGATGTGGCAACCTCGGTAAGTATGACCATTAACGGTCCCGCACCCGCAATGGTCGGGTTTTTTATGAATGCAGCCATCGATCAGCAGTGTGAACTATACATCCGCGAGCACGGCCTTGAAGCTGAAGTAGAGAAAAAAATCGCGAAAATCTATAAGGATCGGGGCACCAAACGACCCGGATATCAGGGAAGCCTGCCCGAGGGTAACGACGGGCTGGGTCTGATGCTTCTGGGGGTAACCGGCGACCAGGTTCTGCCGCAGGAGGTGTATCAGAAAATCAAAACAGAAACCATTTCAAAGGTCAGAGGTACCGTACAGGCCGATATCCTGAAAGAGGATCAGGCCCAGAATACCTGCATTTTCTCTACCGATTTCTCGCTCAAGGTAATGGGCGACATTCAGGAATATTTTATCAGGAACAATGTCCGCAATTTCTATTCGGTTTCCATTTCGGGGTATCACATTGCCGAAGCGGGCGCCAACCCCATTACCCAGCTAGCCACCACACTGGCAAACGGCTTTACCTATGTGGAGTACTACCTCTCAAGGGACATGGATATTGATGATTTTGCCCCGAACTTCTCTTTCTTTTTCTCCAATGGCATTGACCCGGAATATGCGGTAATGGGCCGTGTTGCACGGCTGATCTGGGCCAAGGCGATGAAGCTGAAATACGGCGCCAATGAGCGCTCACAAATGCTGAAGTATCATATTCAGACATCGGGGCGCTCGCTGCATGCACAGGAGATCGCCTTCAACGATATTCGCACCACGCTTCAGGCATTGTATGCCATTTACGATAACTGCAACTCGCTGCATACCAATGCCTATGATGAAGCGCTGACCACACCCACCGAAGAATCGGTGCGCAGGGCTATGGCCATTCAGCTGATTATCAATCATGAACTGGGGCTGGCTAAAAACCAGAACCCGCTTCAGGGTTCATTTATCATTGAGGAACTTACCGATCTGGTTGAGGAAGCCGTACTTGCCGAGTTCGACCGCCTGACGGAGCGGGGAGGGGTGCTTGGTGCAATGGAAACCATGTATCAGCGTAGCCGGATTCAGGAAGAATCGTTGTATTATGAGCGGCTGAAGCATGATGGAAAACTTCCGATTATGGGCGTCAACACTTTCCTTTCGTCGGAAGGTTCTCCCACCATTATCCCTGATGAGATTATCCGCTCAACCCCCGAGGAGAAAAATTATCAGGTACTTATGGTGAATGAGCTGCATAAAACATGGAAAGAAGAGGCTTCTGCAGCCCTAAAGGAGCTTCACCACACCGCGGCTACAAACGGAAATGTTTTTGAATCGCTGATGGAGGCAACCAAATATTGTTCTCTCGGACAGATTACCAACGAGTTGTTCAGGGTAGGAGGGCAGTACAGAAGGAACATGTAGCAGAGAACCGGTGCAGCAAGCGGGGGTATCCCGGAAACCGGGCGGCTTCCCATCAGATCTCCTTACCAACCATATGCAGCTCCAGGTCGTTCATAATGCCTTCCAGGTTTTTTATCTCGGATGGGGCAATGGGGAATGCCAGTGCTACGCCGTCAATTGACCGGATATTCCGGATTAAGGTGTCCGTTAAGTCAGGATCGGCAGGTCCGCAACTTAGCAGTATATAATCTGCCTGCTTCTTGTCAGGAATTAAGCGGGCTTCGTGATTCAGATTCTCAATCAGATAGTAATGCAGGCGTTTGTATGAATCATAGGATGCAAAAAGTGAAAATTCAATAAGCTTCTTCTTTTTTTCCTGGTAAACCGGAACATTATCAAATTTTACGAGAGAAAGAGAAGCGCTCTGGTTGATAAAATGAACCAGCCGGTGCTCTTTAAGCAGGCTGCTGATACCTATAATTCCCAGATCGGGGTAGGACAGAGGTTCGCTGATCAGTTTCTTTTTGGCCATGGCAGTGGTTTCATGCAAAGATAATTATTCGCAGAGGTTATTGTGCCTGCAGGCAAAAGTTTTCAGGAGTTGAAAAAATAATGCATTATCGGTTTCAGCCGGCGTGTTCCGACCTAGTCACAGACTACGCTTAATGAGGGACGTCCCTTCGACTTCCCTTCGGCTTCGCTCAGGGTGAACGCTCAGGGACCGGGACGAGGGACGCTTGAAGGAGGAGAGGAAGAGGGAGGAAGAAAGGGACAAGGATTCACCTGACAGGTTTTCTTCTAACCTGTTAGGTGTATAAAAGACGTTTAAACCTTAATAAGCTAAACTTCAGCACAGAAAGACAGGATTAACAGGATTAACAGGATTCTGGTACCGGACGTAATTTCAGGAATAACTGTTATTTTAAAATTCCCGCCCCAACCTTGGTTGCTGAGTGACGGTGGTCGAGCGAAGCCGAGACCAGCCGAAGCACAACCTTAACCTCAGACTCCCTGATAAGCTAAACTTCAGCACGGAAAGACAGGATTAACAGGATTTGCAGGATTAAATGGATTCTGTTACCGGGAAGATTTTGGATTTTAGCCCAGATCGTTATCGGGATATAA
>LUZO01000205.1 GCA_001603685.1 Bacteroidales bacterium Bact_23 | reverse complement strand
ATGTATGGCTTAAAAATAAATAGCGCATTCTGGAAGGGATATCATCTGGCAAAACATGGCATAACCCTTTCATAATGAACAAAAAAAATCCGGTTAAACCGGATTTTAAAAATTATGCAGAAAAATATAAATCCTATTTTATCAGCTTTTTGGTGATAACGGAATGGCCATCGGTTATCTGCAGCATATAAATACCGGCAGGCAACTGATCGAGGTTTCGCAACACGGTATTGTTATCGCCTTTTGTGACTTCAACACCCGGGAGGCTTTTTACAACCCTTCCCGTTGAGTTAATCAGCTTAATATCCAGATTCATCGATTTAGTAACTTTCAGGTCAATGCCAATCTGCGAAGAGAAAGGATTGGGGAAAGCATTTATACTTTGGAAGATTTCCTGTTCTGTTATTTCAGCACTGGTAAGTATTGAGTTTGCCTTAATGAAATCGGGGATACCCCAACCCATCAGGTTGTCGGGATTCGTGGCCATGGAAGCGCTCATTCTGATTGCATTGATCAGTTCCATATTGGTGAACGAGGGGTTTGCCTGCCACAAACAGGCAGCTGCTCCGGCAATTATGGGTGCTGAGAATGATGTGCCGCTACCTCCGGCAACGCCGCCTCCAACCGATGCAACAATGGTTGACATTCCCTGAGCTGAAACATCGGGCTTTGTTCTGCCATCAGCGGTTGGTCCTACCGAGCTGAAATAGACATAATTACCGTTAGGATCCACTGCACCAACAGTTAAAACACTGTCGCCGTCGGCGGGAGCGGTGATGTATCTCCATGCTCCACCTCCGGAATTGCCTGCACTTACCACAACCAGAATTCCTTTGGCTGCGGCCTTATCGGCTGCGATGGTAATTACGGTGGTATTGCCGTCCATATCTGCATAGGTATGGTTTTCCGACGGATCGTCGAAAGTGCTGTATCCCAATGATGTATTGATGATATCCACCCCTACCGAATCGGCGAATTCAGCTGCATTCACCCAGTAGTATTCTTCCATAAGGTACTCAGAAGGAGCATCTTCCGAACGAAGCAGCCAGTAGTCGGCATCCGGAGCCGTACCGATGAGTTGCCCGGGCAGGTTTCCGCCCATAGTAGATAAAACCGAGGTTCCGTGGGTGCTGATGGTGGAATTGTAAACATTGTTGCCGGGATTGACAAAATCGCGGGTTCCCAGTATCTGGCCGTTGGCAAAAAGACTCGCAAACGCAGGCAGAACATCCACACTGTTGTATCCGGCATCTATCACACCAATTGTCATCCCCTTGCCGGTAAAATCCAGCTCGTGCATCTGAGGAATGTTAATCATCTGAGCCTGACCAAGTGATGCACCATAGTTATAAGAGGCATGACTTTTTTGGTTTTTTAGGCTATTTCCCGGTAATTCGGTAATTATCTCATTATCAAAGAAATCCTTTTTCTCACTCCTGGTTTTCTGCTCAAACAGGTTATCGGCGCTTATCATATACGATATGAAGTTCTTACGCGCTAACCGCCAGGCAATTTCGGGCTGTTCAACCCTGATGATGACCAGATTGAGCCATTTGGAAGTATAAATCACTTCAGCGCCTGCCTCTCTGATTTGCTTCAGGTACGACGGGCTAACCGGCAAATCGGACTCGTCAACCGGAATCTGCTGAGCCAAACGGCGTTCAATGGCGCGCTGCGAAAGGAATTCGCCCGGCTTTGAAATGCTGAACTCCGAATATTGCTTATCTAGCAAACCAACTTTAAAGTAATAACCCGGGGCCTGGCTGAAACCCGCAGAAATCAGTAAAAACAGAAGGGTTGTAAGGGTAAAGATTTTCTTCATCTGATTGGTTTAATGTTCAGTAACAAAACAACCGGCAATCGAAAAGGTTCGTATAAAAACCAGTATGACGATCGCAAATATCTGTAAAATAT
>LUZO01000204.1 GCA_001603685.1 Bacteroidales bacterium Bact_23 | reverse complement strand
GCGTCAGATGTGTATAAGAGACAGAAATAAGATCTATTTTGTAAACGAATCCAATTTTAGCAAATCCGGTGTGAATATCACCGATTAGAAGCCAATACAATTCAGCAGATACCAATTAGTTTTCAATCCCGTAAACATGTCGGACGGAGGCTGTTCCCCAAAAGGACAGCTTCCGTTTTTTTATCCTGATTCAGCGCTGGAAATGCTGAATTGATTAACTGTTCGTAATTCAATTGGTTCGATTCTGCAAATCTCCTGTTGATTAATTTGGGTTTAATCCCTTTTCATATATTTGAAGTTCGTTACCAATCAGCCGGAATATGATCAGGGTTTTCTCCTCGTTTTTCATCCTTTCACTTTTATCGCTGAATGTCTTTTCACAGGCCGATACGCTGATAATCAGGCCCGTTAAATGTCCCGAAGGAGATTGGGAACTGAAGTTTTCGGAAGAATTTGAGGGCGACCGGCTGAACTCCGGCGAGTGGATAACCTGGTACCCTTACACCAACGATGGCGGCGACCAGTGCAGCTTTTGCCGCACCCACGGCAACGAGGGCCAGGTGTATCTGGACTCAAATGTAGTGGTTTCGGGCGGTATGCTGAAGCTGACAGCCCGGAAGGAGGATGCCGTATGGATGGGCGAAACGCGGGCATACACCTCGGGAATGATCCACTCCATCCGGAATTTCGGACACGGGCGCTATGAGGCTCGGTGCCGTTTACCCGTCGGAAGCGGCTTCTGGCCGGCAGTATGGACATTCGGCCAACTGGGTACGGAGATTGACCTGATGGAGGCCGGTATGCAGTTCACGAAACGGTTCCACACCTCTATACACAACTGGAATATCCGGAAGATGGCGCACAAACGGAACCGTACCCGCACCGACCTGTCGGCAGATTTTCATGTTTACGGCATGGAGTGGGACTCTGCTTATATCAGGTTTTTCATCGATGATACAGAAGTTTGGCAATTCAGCGCACTGACGAAACGGAACGGAAAAAACCTTAACAAGTGTGCGGTGCAGCCGGGGCGTTATCGTACCGAACCACTTTTTCCGGATGTAAACGAACGGCTCTATATCATCCTTAACCTGGCAATTGGCAACGAAAGCACCCCCTTCACCAAATCGCCGGCGGAAACCACCGTGTTTCCCGCTATCATGGAAGTGGATTACATCCGCTATTACGAACGGAAACGATAAATCCGGCCGTCAGATGGTTATGCCCATCCGCTTCATCAGGAAGGTGGCGTTCATATTCTGTGCAATGCCCGGCAGGAGCTTATAGTCGAAATCGAGGTTATCGCCGTTTATCTTCGCCTCGAACCGGTAATTGGTAACCCTGCCGGGGAAGGCATCGGCCAGTTTGCCCAGTTCCAGGTCGTGGGTGGCGATAAAGCCCGATGCCTCCATTCCGATCAGTTGCTCAAGCAGCGCCACCGACCCAGCCTGTTTATCGGCCGAGTTGGTACCTTTCAGTATCTCATCCAGCAGAATAAAAAGCTCCTCACCCCGGCTCAGACGGTCGATCAGTTCTTTCATCCGGAGCAGTTCGGCAAAGAAATAGCTCTGACTTGCACTGAGTGAATCGCTGGTTTTCAGGCTGGTAAATATTCCCGCCGGATAGCAGCTGAATGATTTTGCACAAACCGGGCAGCCGCTGAGCGCCAGCACCAGATTCACGCCAATGGTACGCAGATAGGTGCTTTTGCCGGCCATATTCGCACCGGTGATGATGTTGAAATTACCTCTCCCGTTGAGCAAAATCTCATTGCCAACCCTTTCGGATGACGGAATCAGCGGATGGCCGGCATCTTCTGCAATCATGTGAAATTTCTCATTGTCGATATGCGGAAAGATGTAACCTGGATTGGCATACCTGAATGCCGCCATTCCCGCAAGTACTTCCGTTTCGGCAATAACTTCAAACCATCGCGGAATAAACTCCCGGTATTTGTTCTGCCACAGTTCCAGCCGCCTGATCTGGCGGATATCCCACAACAGAAAGACATTCAGCGCCAGACCTGCCAGAAAATTCAGGCGGGTATCGAGCGAAGAGGTGATCCGGCTCAACTGACGGATGCTGCCGCCGGCAGTAAATCCGCCGTGCCGCAGCCCGGCATTGTACTCCTGCATCAGCACACTGCTGAACCGCCCCGTTTCAACCATACCGAATCGCGCGGCATATTTCTTCATCAGGTCCACTTTCCGGCTCAGCATCATATGCCGGGCATTGATGCCTTTGGCGCGCATCCCGACGATGGAAAGCGGAATCAGCAGATAGAGAAAAAAGAGTTTAATGGTGATGATGCCCGACAGCAGCAGCGCCAGCATGGAGAAGGAGATCAGCGGGGTGAGCAGAATGGCGGCTTTGTAAAATCCTGAGGTAAAAAGCGCCGGCATCTCCAGCCATTTCGCGAGTGAGGCCATCTGTCCCTGCTCCTCGCCTGCCACAATTCCCAGCGCCCTGAATTCCACCCGCCATCCGGGCATGGCTGAAAGTTCTTCCACCGCCTCCTGCCTGGCTTTAATCTTTTCGGGTCCGGAAAGCGGATTCAGCAGCCATCCGGCAAGGGTCTCCATTCCCAGCGGGGTTTCGGCGCGATTCACCGCCTGGCAAAGGGAGAAATCGCCCAGTATATCAAGGTCGGCAGCATAAGGATGGGCAGGGTCCAGAAACCGCGAGCAGCCGTCAAATGACGAATAATTGCCGGCACAGGCCTCAATCTCCTGCTCCAGTGCCTGAATACGGGCATTGTTCAGGTTCTGCCGTTCGACAAGGCGCGCATGCCTTACCATCAGCCAGATAATCAGTGCCAGAAAGGTGACAACCACCAGCCAGTAAACCGCTGCCAACGCAAATGCAAAATAAACCGGGACGGCAAAACAGAGGAATGCCGCCAGGCGTGCAGCCGAAAAGATCGCCGACCGCTTTTTCAGCGCCTCCTTCTGCACCAGAGCTTCATCAAGCATCTTCCGGTAAACGGCAGCGGGGAGCGGTTTATTCATTTTTCCAGTTTTTGTATGGGTTCAGCGAGAGGGCGGCATTCAGGTAGCGATCGTCACCGCTGATCTCCTCACCCACCCACGCCGGTTTTTCAAAAGCGAAATCCGCATGAGGCAGTTCAATCTCGGCCACCACAAGCCCATCGTTGTCGCCCAGAAACTCATCAACCTCCCAGCAAAGCGGCTCCTGCGGAATGCGGTAACGGCGCTTTCCTATAACGGAACCGCTGCACAGGTTGTCAAGCATAAACTCCGCATCCTCAATGGGAATGGCATATTCAAATTCATGACGGGTGGTATCGTCCACCTTGCTTTTCACCGTGATGAAACTCTTTTCGCCGGCAATCCGCACCCTGACCTCACGATTGGAGAAGATGGCCAGATAGCCCTGCCGGTAAACAACGGGAACGGCCACATTGCGGTAATCGCTCCCCTTTACCAGGAATTTGCGTTCAATTTCCAGAGACATGGGTTCCTGTATTTAAAAGCAATGAATAGAAAAAGAAACAGCCTGACGGTTCAGGCTGTTTCAAAGGCTTATTATTCAACGGCTTCCATCTCCATAACCTTGGTTTCTGCCGGGGTTCCCGCTTTGGGTTTCACCCGGTTGCTCACCAGGGTCAGTTCACTGATGATGTTTTTGGCTTCGGCATATTTGTCGATGATAAACATCACATAACGGATATCCACGCTGATGGTGCGCTGGTATTCCGGTTCAAAGGCGATATCGCCGCTCATGGCTTCCCAGTTCCCATCGAATGCCAGGCCGATGAGTTCGCCCCTGCCATTCATTACCGGGCTGCCTGAGTTGCCGCCGGTAATATCGGTATTTGCCAGGAAGTTAACCGGCATGGTTCCGTCCTTGTTAGCCCAGATGCCAAAATCCTTCTTCTGATACAGCTCTTTCAGTTTCGGCTGCACCACAAACTCCCATTTTGAGTCGTCTTCCTTCTCCATCACGCCGGCAAGGGTGGTGAAGTAGTTGTAGTGGATGGCATCGGCCGGGTAATAATCCAGAATCTGGCCGTAGGTGAGTCTCATGGTCGAGTTGGCATTGGGATAGAATTTCTTCTCCGGCTGCATCTCCCTGAGTCCGGCTACAAACAGGCGGTTGCCCCTTTCGAGCATCTCGTTGGCCTCTTCCAGGTTCTTCTGATTATTGCGGAAGTTCTCCATCATCATCGACGAGAGAACGAATGCGGGATCTTTTGCGATGGCTTTATGTGACGGCTTTTCGAGGAATGCCCTGACCTTTGCCTCATCGGCGAAGATGGATTTTGCAAAGATATCGGCAGCCATTTTGTCGTAGTTCTTTTTGTTTTTCTCAATCATCTGCCTGAAAGCGGCCGGCTGCTGATGAACCGGAACATTCTCGTAATACATCTGCAGCATGGCGGAGAGCAGCTTCACATCGGTGGGTTGGTTGTAATTCTTGAAATGCCTTTCAACTGCACCATTCAGCGCCTGTTTCATCCTGCCCAGCTTTTCGGCCGATGGCTCTTTCTCAGCCAGCTCCTTTTCAAGTCCGGCAAACGACTGAGCCAGCGACATCACCTCGGCGCCACGCAACATCGATTCGATGTAGTACCAGCGCTGCAGGGTGTATTCATTCAGTACGCGGTAGGCGGTTTCGATATCTCCCAGCGCGCTGCCGTATCTGGCTTTGCGGGCGGCATCGGCATTCACCCACCGGGTAAAGCCTCTTTCTATCTCCTGTTTCTCTTCAAAGATTTTCAGCCTCTTCAGCCCTCTGGTCTGGCCGATGAAGAATTTCCAGTAGTTGGAGGTGCCGGCGTATTTCGAAGCGTATTTGATGGCCACTTCACGGTCGGCATCCATATCCTGCTTCATGATGTCCAGCTTCTTTTCGCGGATTTTTACAACGGTGGGATTACTTACTTCGATGGCCAGCTTAACGCCCCATGAGGTGAGGTAGCGGTCGGTGCTTCCGGGATAGCCCATGATCATGGCGAAATCGCCCTTCTCGTATCCGTCGGTTGCAATGGGCAGATGGTGCTTTGGTTTCAGCGGGACATTCTCTTTCGAATAGGCTGCCGGTTTGCCGTCCGGAGCGGTATATACCCTGAAAAGCGCAAAGTCGCCGGTGTGACGGGGCCACATCCAGTTGTCGGTGTCGGCACCGAATTTACCGATAGATGAAGGAGGAGCGCCTACAAAACGGACATCGCGGTAAACCAGGTAAACAAAAAGGTAGAACTCGTTGCCGTTGAAGAATGGAGCCACCCTGGCATCGTAATCCGTTCCTTCGGTTGCTTCTTTCTGAATCACTTTCGACAGCTCGGCAATCTTCGCATTGCGCTCCTTTTCAGTCATCTGGTCGTTCAGCTCTTTCAGAATCCGACCGGTTACATCCTCAATTCTTACGAGGAAACGGGCTGTAAGCCCTTCATTGGGAAGCTCTTCGTCAAGGGTGCGGGCCCAGAAGCCGTCGGCCAGATAATCGTGCTCGATGGTGCTGTGCGACTGAATGGCGCCGTAACCACAGTGGTGGTTGGTGAGAATCAGCCCTTTGCTGCTGATGATTTCGCCGGTACAGCCGCCGCCAAACTGAATGATGGCGTCCTTAAGGCTGGAGTGGTTGATGCTGTAGATCTCCTCAGCGGTAAGCTGAAGCCCTTCCTTCTGCATATCCACATAGTTGAGCCGCTCGATAAACAGAGGCAGCCACATGCCTTCATCGGCCCGGCCGGCAAAAGCCAGCGCAACAAAAATGAGTGTGAATAATTTTTTCATCTTAATCTGTTATTGAATTAAACATATTTTTCGCCTTTCTCGATGAGCACATCATTGACGAACTGCCTGATCTGCTGCTCGTCTCCTTTCCGGCATATCAGCAGCACCCCTTCGTCTTCCACAACGATGAAGTCGTCGAGCCCGTGCAGTACCACCAGTTTATCGGCGGGCATATTTACAATGCAGTTGCGCGTATCGTAGAGCATTACATTCTGCCCCACCACGGCATTTCCTTTTTCGTCCTTCTTCCGGGTGTCGTACAGCGAACCCCAGGTTCCCAGGTCGCTCCATCCGAAATCGGAAGCAAGCACATAAACATTCTCCGCCTTCTCCATCACGCCATAGTCGATGGAGATGCTTTTGCAAACCGAATATGTCTGCTGGATAAAGGCATCTTCAGCGGGGGTGTTATATTTTCCGATACCGCTCCTGAAGAGCTGGTCCACTTCGGGCAGGTACTTGTCGAAAGCGGCAAGAATGGTTTTCAGCCGCCAGATGAAGATTCCGGAGTTCCACAGGAAATCGCCACTTGCCAGAAACTGCATAGCCATCTCAAGCTGAGGCTTTTCGGTAAAGGTTTTCACCTTTCTGATTCTGGCATCGTGTGAATGTACTTCTGTTTCCTCGAACTGGATGTAGCCGTAGCCGGTATCGGGGCGGCTGGGCTGAATGCCGAGGGTAAGCAGCCAGTCGTTCTCGGCGGAGGCCTTCAGCGCCGAGGTAATCACTTCGGTGAAGATGTCTTCCTTCAGGATGATGTGGTCGGATGGTGCCACTACGATGTTAGCCTCCGGATTCCGCTGAAGAATGCGGTAGTTGGCATAAGCGATGCAGGGAGCCGTATTTCTGCGGGCTGGTTCGCAAAGCACCTGCTCTTCGCTGACGAGCGGTAACTGACTCAGTACCTGATCCTTGTATATTTCATTGGTGACAATGTATATGTTTTCGGGCGGACACACTGTGGTAAACCGCTTGAAGGTGGTTTGGATCAGCGTTTCTCCCGTACCCAGAATATCGATAAACTGCTTGGGATTGTTCTGGCGGCTCAGCGGCCAGAACCGGGCGCCGATGCCTCCCGCCATAATGATACAGTAATTGTTTTTATTCATATCAATTGGTTGGTTGATTGGTTACTAATTCATATTTGCGGCCTTTGCCGCTCCGGGTTTCTGCCCGCTCTCCGGCTGCAGGGGAAAGACTTCAGCCATGGGATTGAACAAATAGGTTTTCCGGTTATCAATGCACTCGCATTTGTACAGTTTTCTGCGCTTCTCCCCTTTGCGGAATACCGAACCGTTGGGCAGCGCAAACAGCGTTCCGGGGTTTAGCTTAAAAACCGGAACGCCCTCGCCCGGTTTATCGTACTGTTTCAGGGCATAAAGCAAATGCACATCCGCACTGCTCGAAGCCTTCGGGTTGATCAGGTATTTGTAAAAGGTGATCCGGATCATCTCAGGAAGCAGGCCGGGTTCCAGGAACGGCATTGCCAGCCTGCGGTACTCCTCTTTCCACTCCCGCCCGTGGGGAGCCATCCGGCGTTTGTAGCTGAAATAGACCTCGGCATGTGCCATTTCATGCAGCAGGGTAATCAGAAACCGGTAAGGATTCAGATCGTTGTTGATGGTGATAACCGGTGAAATGGTTGCGGTTCCGCTTCTGAAATCGCCCAGTTTGGAACTGCGTGAGCGGGTAATGCGCAGCACAACGGGACGCCGGTTGAACCAGTCAACAACCGGCTCAACGCATCCTTCGGGTAAATATCCGGCCAGAACCTCAGCAGAAAGCTTACTTCGCCTCATTATAAGTCAGCACTTCAACTCTGCTATCCGGCATGATGATACATCCGCAATCCCTGCCCGAACGCCTGGCCCTTTTGTACTTATTCTGCTTGTATGCAGGCGCAGAACATGAGGATAATGCAAGAACAGCAAGAAGAATCACAAGGGTAAGAATGCTTTTTACTTTCATATTACTGTTTTATGGTGAAGATGATTAGAGACTTCAAAAATAGTAAATCATTTATGGCAACTGACAATTAAACGAAAATGTATGCTAACTTAGTGCATTGCGTGGAGATAAATTTAAGGATTAATCACCGGCCCGGCAACGGATGAACCATCACAATTTAATTTTAAATATCCTGAAACAGAAAGTGATACCTTTTCTGATAAAGAGCCCGGCGGCACTCCCTTGCAGTGAATTAACCCTGCCTGACGGAGGAATAGCATTATCCGGGGCGGCATCAATAAAAAATATTATTACTTTAGCACAAACGAAAATATCGTGATCAGAAGCTTCCTTTTTCATATCGGCAGGTATATTATGCTGATGCGTCAGGTCTTCAAACGCCCTGAGAAACAGTCGATTTACATCCGCCAGATTATGGTTGAGGTGGAGAATCTCGGCCTTGATTCGGTAGGCATTGTGGCGTTTATTTCCACTTTCATGGGCGCCGTTGTCTGTATTCAGATGGCTTTCAACATCGACACGCCCTTTATTCCGCTCTATACCATTGGTTTTGTTACCCGCCAGTCGGTGGTACTTGAGTTTTCGCCCACCATCATCAGCCTGATTCTTGCCGGAAAAGTCGGCTCCAGAGTGGCATCAGAGCTTGGTACCATGCGCGTTACCGAACAGATCGACGCCATCGAAATCATCGGAATCAACCCCGCCACCTACCTGATTTTCCCTAAAATCATCGCCGCCGTCCTCATCAATCCCATTCTGATTATCATGAGTATGGTGATGGCGGTAACCGGAGGATGGCTGGCCGGCATTTTCACCGGACTGGTTGCCAGCAGCGAATATGTGTATGGCATCAAGGCTTTTTTCGAGACTTACGATATCTTCTATGCGCTGGTGAAAACGGTGGTTTTTGCATTTCTGATCGTCTCCATTTCGGGATATCACGGCTTTTACACCAAAGGCGGAGCGCTGGAGGTGGGCGAATCGAGTACAAAGGGCGTTGTCCACAGCAGCATTGCCATCATTGTTTTTAATCTTATCCTTACCCAACTCCTGCTGTCATGATTGAAGCGAAGAATATTTTCAAGTCGTTTGGCGATCATTTGGTACTCAATGATGTATCGTGCAGGTTCGAGGAGGGAAAATGCAACCTGATCATCGGTCAGAGCGGTTCGGGCAAAACGGTTCTGATGAAGTGCCTGGTCGGGCTTTTCGAGATTGACAAGGGAAAGGTGGAATACGACGGCAGGGCGTTTTCAAAAATGTCGTTCGATGAGATGAAGGTGATTCGCCAGGAGATCGGGATGACCTTTCAGGGCGGAGCGCTCTTCGATTCGATGACCGTGGAGGAGAATATCATGTTTCCGCTTTCGATGTTTACCGACCAGACGCTGGAAGAGAAACTGGAGAGGGCCAATTTTTGCCTGTCGCGTGTAAACCTGCCGAATGCCAACAAGCTCTTTCCTGCCGAACTGAGCGGTGGAATGAAAAAGCGCGTGGCCATCGCCCGCGCCATCGCCATGAATCCGAAGTACCTCTTCTGCGATGAGCCAAACTCGGGCCTCGATCCCCACACCGCCAATGTAATTGACAACCTGATCAGCGAAATCACCCAGGAGTACAACATCACCACCGTCATCAATACCCACGACATGAACTCGGTGATAGAAATCGGCGATAAGATTGCGTTTGTCCACAAAGGGCAACTGTGGTGGGAAGGCAACAAGGATACCGTGCTGAGAAGCGATAACCCCGAGCTGAATGAGTTTGTGTTTGCCACCGAACTGACGCGAAAGCTGAAATAGAACCAAGATGCATTGGATTGATATCGTTATTCTTGTATTACTGGCCATCTCTGCTATTTCAGGATTTATGAAAGGCTTCATTCTAAGTATAGCCTCAATGGCAGGGTTTATCTTAGGAATAATCCTCTCATTAAGCTTTGCCGGTAGCGTTAAAGATATTCTCATCAGCATTACCGGTTCCGATGCGCAATATATGTATTTAGCGGCGTTTTTAATCTGCTTTGCTACTATTGTACTTTTAGTGTATCTCCTCGGAAAGCTCCTGGAGAAAGTTATAAAAATTGTAGAATTGGGATTTCTCAACCGCTTTGCCGGGGCGCTGCTCGGAATTATTAAAACACTGCTATTTAT
>LUZO01000203.1 GCA_001603685.1 Bacteroidales bacterium Bact_23 | reverse complement strand
TGTCTCAAAAGGCCTCTTTTTTAATTTGTTAATTATCAATAACATAATGTTAATAACATTTCATATTAAATTGACTGTCAATAAGATAAATTTATTATCTTTATGACATGAAAACGAATAAAGTAAGATTTAAGCCATACCAACAAAATCAGTTGATGGCATTTCCACCTACCTTCGAAGAGTTGATTCCAAAGAATCATCCGGTTCGGGTGGTAAACCTGGTTATAGATCAGATTAATCTAGATCCTCTGATCAAAAAATATAATGGAGTGGGATGTTCGAGTTATCATCCCCGTATGCTGCTAAAGATTCTGGTTTATGGATACCTGAACAATATTTATTCATCCCGTAAGCTGGAAGCTGCCACAGGTGAAAATATATATTTTATGTGGTTAAGCGCAATGGAAAGGCCCGACCATAACACAATCAACAGATTTAGAAGTGATCGGTTAAAAGGCGTAATTAAAGAGGTTTTTACCCAGGTAGTGATGTTAATGGCAGAGTCAGGGCATGTTGATCTTCAGAGTATTTATACTGATGGCACTAAAATAGAAGCCAACGCCAACCGATATACTTTTGTTTGGGGTAAATCAATTAAGGCAAATAAAGAGCGCATAGCCAAGCAATTAGAGGAGCTTTGGCAGTATACTCAGCAGGTTGCAGCAGAGGAACTTAAAGACACTTCACCTACACAGTTTACTAATATTACTTCTGAAGAAGTTAGCCAAACGGTTGAAAAGATAGATAAAGCGCTTAAGGACAAACCTGTTGACCCGAAGATAAGGCAAAAAATAAAATATGCCAAAAGGAACTGGCCCAACAAGTTGAATGAATATGAGCAAAAAGAACAAACTCTTGGAGAACGCAACAGTTATTCAAAAACGGATTCGGATGCTACTTTTATGCGCATGAAAGAAGATCACATGCAAAACGGGCAACTAAAGCCGGGATACAATGCTCAAATAAGTTCGAGCCATCAAATAATAGTCAATTACACTGTCCATCAAACACCAGCAGATACAAAAACATTAAAGCCTCATCTTCTGTCATTCAAACAATCCTTTGGCTTTATGCCAAAAGAACTAACAGCCGATGCCGGTTATGGTTCTGAAGAAAATTATGAATTCATGGAGCAAAACCACATAGAGGCCTATGTTAAGTACAATTATTTTGACAAAGAATTACACGAACAGGCAAATTCAAACGGTAAATTTCACCCGGACAATCTGTACTACAACAAAGAGAGCGACTGTTATTATTGTCCTATGGGCCAACCAATGAGGTATAAGGACTCAAAAATTGAAATTACAGATACAGGCTATAAACGATTGCTGTCACGATATCAGGCTGTCAATTGCGAAGGTTGCCCTTTACGAGGGAAATGTCATAAAGCAAGTGGCAACAGAATAATTGAAGTAAGTCATCGCTTGAATGAATTAAAAAAGAAAGTCAGAGAACGGCTTTGTAGTGAAAAAGGAATAGCACACCGGAAAAAGCGGCCGATAGATGTAGAGCCTGTATTTGGAATAATAAAGCAAAATCGTAGCTTCAGACGGTTTCTTCTTAGAGGATTAGATAAAGTATCAATTGAGTTTGGTTTAGTTGCACTAGCCCACAATCTGATGAAAATGGCTCAATAACTGCCGTTTTTTAATGTTTTTTATCCCATTTTTAACATATAACGCTAGTACAATCATCAGCCCCACCATGCCACAATGTTAATTAGCAAATAGTAAAACTAAAAAAGGCTGTTTTTCTTAAATACAATCATTGATTAAAAAAAAGGCCGCCTCGGTTATGAGAC
>LUZO01000202.1 GCA_001603685.1 Bacteroidales bacterium Bact_23 | reverse complement strand
TTTCCACATTACTTATTTGGTTGTATCTGATTAATAGAAAACAGTTTCAGATCATCTTATCAACTTCATATCTCAGGTTTATGAAAAAACTATTTTTACTCTTAACAACGATAATTATCTTATCGGGCCTTCAGGCCAGAGCCGATTATTTTGAAAATCTGCCGCATCGCATAACCCAGCCGGATGGCAATGTTATTTATTGTTATGTTTCAGGAGATGAGTATTTTAACTGGCTTCACGATGCCGACGGCTACACCATAGTACAGGCCGATGACGGATTTTATTACTACGGCAAGTCGGAAAACGGGCGGGTGGTTCCCACCGGGCACCGCGTGCTTTCCAACTCGGATCCGAACACCCTGGGTTTGAGAAAATGGGCGAAGATAAGCCGGGATGAATATCTGAAGCGTAAGGAGGAGATGGAGGTGGAAAGCAGCCGCTCCACCCGTGCGCCGCACCTCGGAACCATGAACAATCTGGTTGTTTACATCAAATTTTCAGATGATACCGAGTTTACCGGTGCCCGCCAGACCTACGACGACCTTTTTAATCTCCCCACCGGCAATTCGTTGAAATCCTATTACAATGAGGTGTCGTACAACCAGTTTACCATAAGCTCTACCCATTATCCGGAATGTGCGATGACCACCAATCTTTCGTACACCGACTCGCATCCCAGAAACTATTTTGAGCCCTACAACGCCACAACCAATCCCAACGGATACAACGGTGAAACCGAGCGAAGGCTGAGGGAGCATGCTTTGCTGCGCGATGCCATAAACTGGATCAACGCCAACTCGCCGGTTCCCTCCTCGCTGAATATCGACGGCGATAACGACGGCGAGGTGGATAATGTCTGTTTTATCATAAAAGGCGGCAACGGAGCCTGGGCCAGTCTGCTGTGGGCACACCGCTGGGCCTTGTACACCTATAATGTCTTCATTAATGGCAAACGGGTTTGGGACTATACCTTTCAGCCTGAAAGCCAGGTGAATGTAAAAACGCTCTGCCATGAGATGTTTCATGCACTTGGCGCTCCTGACCTGTACCATTACGACGATGGCGGTCTGAATATAGCCCCCGTCGGAAACTGGGATCTGATGGAGTCGGGAGGCGGACACATGGGCGCCTATATGAAGTGGAAGTATTCAAATAACGCCTGGATTAACTCCATTCCCGAAATTACTTCTTCGGGAACCTATACCCTGAATCCCCTTTCCGAAGCGGATAACAACTGCTATAAAATTGCTTCGCCCTATTCCAATTATGAATTCTTTTTAGTGGAATACCGCCGGAAAACAGGAACCTTTGAGAGTAGCCTGCCCGGGTCCGGATTGCTGGTTTACCGCATTAATTCTATGCTTAATGGAAATGCTGACGGGCCTCCCGATGAAGTGTACATTTATCGCCCCAACGGAACCGTAACCACTAATGGCAGCCCCAACATCGCACATTTCTCTCAGGGTTCGGGGCGGACCGCCATCAACGATGCTACCAACCCCTCGTCGTTCCTGCATGACGGAAGCCCGGGAGGACTGAATATTTACAATGTTACCGAAGCCGGCAATACCATATCCTTTTCGGTGACGATCAATTCGATTTCAATTGAGAATCCGGAATTGTTTACGGCGGTTGCAACCGGCGAAACCCAGATAGATCTAACCTGGACAAAGAACAGCGCAAATGACAATGTAATGCTCGTTTTCAATACTTCGCCTCAGATTGGTAATCCCGTGTTGGGAAATACCTATGCTGTCGGTTCAAATCTGCCGGGAGGCGGAACGGTATTGTATGCCGGCGGTAACGAAGCATTCAGCCATACGAACCTTGCTCTGGGAACAACCTATTACTACAAAATCTGGTCAGTTGATGCAGGTAACCTCTATTCTTCGGGCGTTACAGCCTCGGCCCAAACTATATGTGCGTCAAGCGGTCTGCCCTATTCCAACAGCTTCTCAACCCAGGAATTCCCTCATTGCTGGAGCCAGCAGGCTACCGGAACAAATGTGCAGAATGCCTGGATAGTCTCCGCTTCAAATTATGCCGGCGGGACTTCTCCCTATGAAATGATGGCAACTTATCAGAATGTAAATCCGGGAGTAACCAGACTGGTAATGTGTCCGCTGAATACCATAAATATGTCGGAACTGAGCCTCTCTTTCAGGCAAACGCTGGATGGCTGGGCACCCGGAACTACCGCCAGAATCCAGTCGAGTACTGATGGCATTAACTGGACGAATGAGGCCTGGTCGCTTGCCACTACCGGCAATGTAACGGTAGGCCCGCAACTGGTTAATACAACCATCGTAAATAGCCTGAATTCACCAAATACCTACATCGCCTTTGTTCTTGAAGGGAATCTTTACAATTTCGATTACTGGTATATTGATGATGTGTCGGTTAGTGTAAATACGATACTGACCTACGAAATTTCTGCGACGCCCGTACCTGCAGCCGGTGGCAGCGTATCAGGAGCGGGAATGTATGGGCCCGGCTCAACGGCTGTACTCACGGCAACTCCCGCCGCAGGATACAATTTCCTATACTGGAAGGAGGGAGGCGTACAGGTGTCACCGGATCCGGTTTATAGCTTTACGGTAACCGGCAGCAGGGCGCTTGAAGCCCATTTCGAAGAACAGGTTATGATATCCCTGGAAATTCTCTCTGTGCCCCCCGAAGGAGGTACCACTACCGGCGAAGGTTCCTATCCTCAGGGTAGCCTGGTTACCGTTACGGCAACTCCCGCTGAGGGTTGGGCATTCTCCATGTGGATGATGAATGGCATGCCGGCTTCAACATCTCCGGTCTGGAGTTTTTATCTATACATAAACAGGACGATTGTGGCCCAGTTTAAGGAGGTGTTGCCTGAATACGAGTTAACCCTTGATGCTTCGCCGGCGGAAGGAGGATCGGTCACCGGTGCAGGCACCTATCCTGAAGGCACTGCCGTAACCGTTCAGGCGACCCCAAATGCAGGTTGGTCGTTCCTCTATTGGGACGAAGGCGGAATGCAGGTTTCAGCCGATCCGGAGTATAGCTTCGAAATTAGTTCCGACCGCAGCCTTACGGCATATTTTGCCGAAGAATTTCAGATTTCCGCCTCTGCCAATCCCGCATCAGCCGGAACGGTAACCGGAACAGGCATCTACACGGCCGGTCAGCAGGCGGTGCTTACCGCCACCGCCAGCACAGGCTTTGAGTTTATGAACTGGACCGAAGGCGGTGCAGTGGTTTCGACAGGCGCTGTCTATGAATTCACGGTAACCGGCGACAGAACACTGGTGGCCAACTTCTCAGAGGTGCTGCCTGAATATACCGTATCAACGGCTCCATCGCCGGCTGCAGGCGGAACTACCTCCGGGTCAGGAACCTATGCCGCCGGAAGCCAGGTGGTGGTGTCCGCGGTGCCGGCTGCCGGCTGGTCATTCAATTCGTGGACGGAAAACGGTTCTTATATATCGGACAACCCGGAATATACCTTTGTAATTTCATTCAACCGGAATCTGACAGCCGTTTTTGTTAAGAATTACCTCATTACCGCCGTTGCCAGCCCCGAAGCTGGCGGAAGGGTTGAAGGAGCGGGTGTTTATCCGGAGGGAGAGCAGGCCGTTCTGAAAGCAATCCCCGGTGTGGGCTATCATTTTACCGGATGGAAGGAGAATGGAAATGTGGTCTCGGTGAACCCCGAATATACTTTTACCGTAATTGGCGACCGAAGCCTGACAGCCGTTTTTGAACTCAGCGTTGGTACGGATCTGATTGCTGCCGAGCCCATAAAGATTTATCCCAATCCCTCGGCGGGTATGGTGAATGTGGTTTCTGCCGGAAATATTGAAAGCCTCTCCGTTTACAGCGTTACCGGGCGCGAGCTGCTTTCGGTAAGTGATGCCGCAACCAATCAGCTCAGAATCGACCTGGCCGGCCATCCGGAAGGCATCTATTTCATAAAAATCAAAGTTGAAAACCGGCCGCTTTACACAACCAAGATAGTAATCAGGCGATAGAATATCCTGAAACAAAAAAAGCAGCGGTGTTTGTTGATGCCGCTGCTTTTTCTGTTTTCAGTCTATCATTAGAAAGGAAACAGTAATTTTTGGCCACAGAGGCACTAATTGAAAATCCCGTGCATAGGGGAGGCACAGAAAAGTACAAAAGTCTTCCATCTTTTTTGTGGAATTCTGTGTTTTCGTGTTTTTGTGGCAGTAAAAAGGTAGTCTCATTGAGATATGGAAAGCTCCGTAGGAGCGACATTATCGTCTGAAAGGCAAATAGAATATTTGTCTCTAAATCAGGTAATTGCATACCCTGACAGATCCCTCCTTCGTCGGGATGACATGTTAGTTGGTCAATAATAGAGCGAAATCACGAAGGCTGAAGAACCGCCTTCGTAATTTCTTAGTTTTTATTCCAGGCTTTGACACCTTGTTTTTGATAAATTTCCAAAACATTTAAAGGCTGGAGCTTTTTTCCCGGACACCTTTTTGGGAGTCCTTGTATCAAAGTCAGGAGAACAGCGGTGTCAGGTAAACCGCTGCTTTTTTCTGCTTACCGCATATCAGCGGCTACAGCCGCTGAAACTCAAAAGTGGGGTAGCCTTTCTTGCCCTGATTGTTGTAAAAATCGATGAACCGCATTTTATACAGATAGCCCTGCCGGTTCCTGACGATGTAAACCTTTTCAGAATCAACCGTGTAGGTGATGTTTCCTGAAGTAACATCGCCGTTTACATCCTTCCAGTCGTAACCTATGGCGTCGCGTTCGTGTTTCAGCCAGAGCGTTTCGGCGTAAGCGCGATCGATCTGTGCAAAAGGTCTGGTGGTATCGGGGGCGGCCATTACAACGGTATCGTTCAGCAGTACGCCGTTCACCAGATAGGGGTAAGGCTCTCCGATGTCGGTGAAAAGGGTGGTGGTGTAGGTTGTGAAAAGCAGCTCCCATTTATCGGCCGGCGGCTCAATCTGCGGATCACTGTAGCCCCGGTCGAATGAGAGGGTAACAAAGCGTCTGGTTTCATCCTTGGGGAAAGCGAATTCCCGTTTATCCGAACCGTCGGGTTTGGCAATCCGGATGGTTACTTCGCCGGTAAGCGGATCGATCTGAGGCTGGATCTTCAGGAATCCCCTGGATATACCGTCGTCGTCAACGCCCCGGTCAATCAGTATGACTTCGTTGTTGGCGCGGTACTGCTTTCCTGATTCCTCCCACCATCTGCCGATTGCATTTCCACCCTCCCGTCCGGTGGATTCATCGAAAATCCATTCCCTGCCCTGTGTTTGAACCGGCGTTTCGAAGTCGTAAATGCCGGTATGGGCGGCATACATAAAGAGGGAGGTGTTTAGCCAGAGGGTGTAATCGCCGGGCCTGGTACTCATCGCCAGATCCCAGGCATTCCGTTCATTCACCGACAAAATGCCCTCTTCAAAGCTGTACCAGGTTTGCAGCGTATATTCCGGAAGCATCTCAATTACCACAGTTTCCACATCTCCCGGTTTCTGAGGAGTAACCACCTCGTCCTCGCTGAAACAGGAGGTCAGCATGATGGCGCTGAGTAGTATGAGCAGATTAGTTTTTACCGGTAGTATCATTTTTCATGAAAGTAAAGGAGAGTTTTACAAAGAAGGTTCTGCCCCATGCAACCGGAATGTTGCTCGGTGCGCTTGAATGGGCGCCGTCCGATCCGCCTGCGGCAATGATGTTGGTGACATTGAACAGGTTGCGGATACCGGTATTCACCGAAAGCCGTTTGCCGAAAAACGATTTCATCGCCGTAAGGTCCATGTTGTGCCACTCATCCATATATCCTTCCGACAGCGAGCCGTCATCATTCATAAGAATACGGGTGGTCTTTCCGGTGTATTTGTAGATGGCGGTCAGATGGAGGTCGATTTTATCCCAGCGGCAGGTCACTTCCGAGGTTACCTCGGGCGACCAGTAGAGCTTTACCTGCTGGTCGGTCTGCAGGCGGTTCGATTTTCCGGTGTTGCCGTAACCCAGCCTGATGTCGAAGCGGGGATAGAGGGTGGAGCGGAGCCCCAGCGAATAGCCTACCGACCTGGAGTGGTCGAGGTTGAAATAGGTATAGGATCCGTCGCCCGATTCGGCCAGCGTTATCTCATTGTCAATGTCGTTGTAGAAGAATCTGGCTTCGGTTTCGGTGGCGTAGCTCGTTTTTTCGATTTTATGGCTCAGCTGCAGCTGAAGGTGCTTCGATTTCTCGGGGCTGAGGTCGGGATTCCCGGTGATGTTGTGATTCACATCGACAAAATAGAGGTATAACTCCTTGAGCGATGGCGCCCTGAATCCCCTCGACCATGATGCCCTTGCCGTAAATCCGCGGGCCGGCCCGGCTTTTACATGCAGGGCGTACAGCAAGGGAGAGGTAAAGCGGCTGTTCCACGAATAGCGGAACCCCGGCTGAAGCGACAGCCATTCGGCAGGCTGGTACTGGGTGGTGATAAATCCGGCGATGTCGGAAATATCGTGGCGGCTGTTGCCGGTGCGCTCGCCCGTAGCCCATTCCACATTGGCGTCGTAACCCGTTTGCAGGCCGATGATTCCCGACTCGCTGCGGTATGAATACATGGCGCGCGACAGGAAGGAGCCGAAGCCGGTGGTGTCGTATTCTATGGGCGTTTTCTCCGGAATGGTCAGGTCGTTGTAATAGAGCGTCCGCACCCTGCGATAGAGCGATAGCGAATTGCTCATGGTGAACGGATTTGGGCCGCGGGTGGTCAGATCGGCCTTTGCGGTGGTTCTGGCCGTACCGAAGTAATTGTCAAATGCCTTTTCAAAATAGGGTGGCAGCAGCGAGCCGCGAACCAGCAACAGTTCGTCGAAATGGTTCAGGCCGGCACGGATGTTTACCCGGTTCAGCGTAAGGCTGTAGATGGCGTCGGCGTATACCTGCCTGCGCGGCTTCCACAGCTTTGCCCTGCCCTGATTCACCGGCGAGAAGCCAGCAAAGAAGTTACGGCCAGCCTGCAGGCTGAAGGCGTTTTTGCCCCGCCTCAGGCTGAAACCGCCGTCGAAGTTGGCAATACCCACCGACTCGAGGTAAGTGCCGGCATTGGCAGTGAGCGAGTTGGACGGGATATCCTTCGAAATGATGTTGACCACACCGGCCAGGGCGTTGCTGCCATAGATGACCGACATCGGCCCTTCGATGATTTCAACCTGCTTTGCATTTTCGATGTTCACCTGCGACAGGTCAATGCTTCCGTTCAGGCGCCCGATTACCGGTACACCGTCAACCAGAATCTTGACATGCTCTCCCGACAGCCCCTGAAGGCTCATTCCGGTGCCCAGCGAGGCGTCCTGGGTAAAGCGGACATTCATCTGGTTGCGGAGCAGGCCTGACAGGTCGGTGGCCGCGGTTCTGCGCAGCTGAAGCTGGTTGATTACATTCACGCGGTAAAGCGAGCGATCGGCGCTTCCGGGGTTGTACTGGGCCGTTACCACCACCTCATCCAGCGAGAAAACTTCGGGCAGAAGCCTGATTTCAGCTTTATCTCCCGGTTTCAGGGTGTCGCTGAAGGTCTGGTAGCCGACATAACTCACCTGAAAAGCGGTGGGCCTGCTGAGTGCGTATTTTATATATCCTTTCTCATCGCTGAGGAAGTATCTGGCTGCTTTTGCGCCGGTTTCCATCACCTTGACATGGGCAAAGGCAACGGGGGAGCCGTTGCGTGCATCCACCACACGCACCGCCTGTGCCGCCGAACAGAGGGGAAACAGCAGCACAGCCAGATAGACAATTAGTCTTCTGAACATTATCTTACGATTACTTTGTAAGCCGAAGAGGTTAGGTTGTTGCTGATGTGCAGAATGTAGCTTCCGCGGGCAATGCCATTCAGGCTGATTTCCTGAACCAGATCGCTGCCAAGCGATTGCCGTTTCACAATGCGACCGCTCAGATCGCAAAGCATGGCAGTGGCGTTTTGCAGCGCATCGTTCAGCTCAAGGCGGATGAAATCACTGGCCGGATTGGGATATACCCTGGCGATGACCGGATTGTTTTCAGGAATGGCGGCTGCGGATACCTCCTGAACGGTGAATGTGCTGGTTCCCGTTCCGGAACCTGAGAAGCCGGTGAATACCACTTTGTAAACCGGACCGTTTTTGGTTCTCACAAAATAGGCCAGCGAATCGCCGACTTTCCAGGTCATGGTATTGATATCAATCGTTTTCCAGTCATGGCCGATTAAATCGGCATCCTCTGAAAAATCAAGCACGCTCCAGTCGCTGTAATCCGGCGTCACGGGATATGCCCTGGCTGTTTTATGCCCTCCGCGGACAAGCACACCGACTACCGGATAATAAGTGTCCATAACCACGGCATTGTACCGGGTGAACAGCAAATCCCAGGTACCGGCGTCCGGCTCGCGGTCAACGATGCCATTGGCGAACGAGAAAGCCATAAACTGTTTTGAAGTGTAGGGCGATACATCCAGCGTATCACGATGCTCGTTGCTGCCATCCAGGTTGGCATAGCGGATGATATACCTGTTCTGGGTGGATATCTTCTTTACGATGTGCAGTTTAAGGAACGAGCCATTGGCGGTCTGTATCAGATAGAGCGAGTCGCCCACCACATCGTGGGTTGTTCCGTAAACGCCCCATCCGTAATCGGGGTGGCCAAGTTCGTTGCGGTTAAAGGCGCCGTCTTCCCAATCGGCGGTGTTGTTGTAAAGCGGCTTCCACGACGACATGCCGGTGGTATCGAAGCTGTCCCAGCCGTTGAGCGCGGCTTTAGGGTAGGTGTAAAGCATTACATTGGCGCCATCGTTGGTAATGATGCCGGCGCTGAAGGGAATGGTGTAAAATCCGATATCCCAGGTGTTTCTGGGGGTGGTTTTGACTATTCCGTTGCTGAGCGAGAAGAAAACTTCGTTTGAATACTGTGGGCCCATTGCAACGGAATAGCTGTTCTGGGCATTAAGTGATAAGCCTGTGGAGCAAAGCAGAAGAATTGCCGATAGTATAAATGAGTTGAAAGATTTCATTCTGGGTTTGTTTTAATCGTAAATAAATGCGGAAAGAGGGCAACAGCGCCATATTCCGGTGAAAAAGAAAGATGAGAAATGCGGAAAATCAGGCGATGGACGGCGGCCCCCTGAGGCTGTGTGACGCGCATACGGCACTGCCTGTACGCTCCATGGAAGAGAAGAAGACCACCGTACAAGCGGCGCCGCCCGGAAGAGGCAATGCCACGGCGGATCCGGAAATTATTCCCTGATTGGAAAGCAGATGCAATGAAGGGGATTTTTCGGCTTTGGAGATGCTCTCCTCACGCTTGCACATAATCCCGTCAGGCATCAGTGCTTTGCCAAAAATATGATACTGATGAAAATTGATCAGGCTGCCGAGATAGAGCCAGAAAATAAGGAAAGCAGCAGCCAGTATGGCCGCTTCCTTAACAAAATCGTTGTTTCCAGCTCGTTTCATTTCCCGGTAAAGGCGTGATTTCTGCCTTTTGATAGTGCAAATTTAATATATTTGAATGAAACCAATACAAAAACCTTGTAACATTGAGATATATCAATGTAAAGATATGTTTTCATCCGCCTTTCCGGTATAAACAGTCGGATAGCCGTTTCTGTTTTTGATTTAGCGCTCCTGTGGCTCAGGAAAGGTTTTTTTGTAAATTTACCATTTTATGAAAGCGGCTCTCGCCGTTCTCCCTCAAAACCAGTTATCATGAAACAATTCAGAGTATTTTGTCTGATGATTATACTCCTGGCTGCGACAGTCCACAGTCAGCCGCAGACCGTGATTTCGTCGAAAGTATTTACGGAAAGCGATATGAAACGGACTCCGGAGGGCCAGGAGAATCTGATGGATAAGGTGCAGCAAATCAACCTGTTTCCCAAAGCCAGATATGATTTGTATGAAAAGAGTGGAGCCGAACGCGAGCTTTACATTTCAAATCACGATCAGGTAAATCCCCGGAAAGTGGGAATTATAGTGGAAAATCAGAAAAATCTGATAATTGATGGACAGGGCTCTGAATTTGTTTGTCACGGAAGGATGATTCCCGTCGCGCTGATAAACTGCGAGAATATTACCCTGAAAAACTTTTCCATTGATTTTGAGGTTCCGGCACTCAGGCAGCTCAATGTGCTTGAGGTGGACAAAGAGCGCGGTGAAATTACCGCGGAAATTTATCCTCCGGGGAATTATCGTGTCGACAACGGCAAACTGATCATTCTGGGCGAAACCTATGAGATTGAACCGGTTTCCGCTATGGCATTCCGTCCCGACAAGCGCCTTGCCTATCAGCGCAGGGATCTGAACTTTAACCCGGAAACGGTAACCGAGAAGTCGCCGGATATCCTGATTCTGAAGGGTTGGGATCAGGCTGCCGTTACTTCGCCCGGCGAAAGGCTTGTACTGCGTTCCTATTACCGCCCGGCCCCCGGGATTTTTGTAAGCGAGTGCTCCGGTGTTACCCTGGAGAATGTAAAGGTGCATTATGCCGAGGGAATGGGCCTGCTGGTGCAGAACAGCGAAAACATATTGCTGGATGGGTTCAGCGTATGTCTGAGGGGCGATGACGACCCGCGCTTTTTCACCACCCAGGCCGATGCTACCCATTTTTCAGGCTGCAAGGGGATGATTGTTTCTAAAAACGGGCTCTATGAAGGGATGGCCGATGATGCCATCAATGTTCACGGTACCTACCTGAGGGTAATCAGAAGGATGAACGATACCACCCTGATTGCCCGCTACATGCACCCGCAAACCTGGGGCTTCAAATGGGGCGATCGCGGCGATGAGGTGCAGTTTGTTGAACCCGCAAAAATGGAGGTGATTGACAACAGCCGGAATAGAATCAAGTCCATCAAACCCTACGATAAGCTGGGGGTGGATGGAGCTTCGGAATTTCAGATCGTTTTTGAAAATCCGGTTCCAAAGGCAGTTTCGGAAGGTGGAAAAACCGGAATCGAGAACCTTACCTGGACACCGGAGGTAGTCTTTTCGGGCAATACCATCCGCAACAACCGCGCAAGGGGTGCGCTTTTCAGCACGCCCAAAAGGGTGGTGTGCGAAAGCAACCTCTTCGACCATACCCACGGCACGGCCATTCTGCTGTGCGGCGACTGCAACGGATGGTTCGAAACGGGCGCCTGCACCGAGGTGCTGATCCGTAACAACAGGTTTGTAAATGCCCTGACGGCTACCTATCAGTTCACCAATGCCATCATCTCCATCTTTCCGGAAATTCCCGAACTGAAGGCACAGAAAAAGTTCTTCCATTCCGGTATTGTGATTGAAGGCAATACCTTTGAGACCTTCGATCGCCCGATTTTATATGCAAAATCAACCGATGGGCTGCTGTTTCGTAACAATTCAATCATTTATAACACTGAGTTTGAGCCGTTTCACTGGAATGATCATCTGTTTTTCTTCGAAAGGGTCAATGGCGTTATCATTGGGGAAAACCATTTTGGAAATGGATTTGACGTGAAAAAGGACATGAAAATAGAGTTAAGTCCCAAAGGAGCGGTAACCGTAAAGTAGTGAAAGACGATAAGGCTGAATGGCAGAAAAGGGCAGTATTTAACAAGTAAATCGTCTGTGTTTCAAGTGAATAGTAGTAAAACACTCAATCTTTAAAAAAATGGCAAAGAAAACAATTCAAGCAAACGTGTCACCCGAAAAATATATTCGTGAACGGGCACGCAGTTTACCAATCTATAAATGCTATGTAAACGAGAACTGGCAATTTCAAGGCTTAGCCCAGGTCGTTGTTTCGAGAATTCATTCTAATGAGAATGTTACCTTTGGCTTGTATTTAGTAGATGTTGGATGTTTAGGAATCAAAGATACCTTTTTTAAATTCAATGTACCCACAAATGTACTGGATGGTCTTATTAATGGAAGCAGCGGGGCTATGCCCATGAAAGAAGTTGAATATGCAGTAGTCCATAATATTATTTATGCTGCATGGGAGTATGCTGAAAATCTCGGATTCAATCCGCACATTGATTTTCTGAAATGGACACAATTTATAATTGAAGAAGATACGGATGATATTCCATTAATCGAATTTCAAATGGGTGGCGAAGATGGCAAACCGGTATATGTACAAGGTCCTTATGAAAAGCCATTAGATGTAATTCGGATCATTAATAAATTGAATAAAGCTGTAGGGAAGGGGAATTTTCAAGTTATATTATCTTCCGAAATTGATGATGAAGAAGATGATGACTATGAGGAGGATGATGATGAAGATGAGGAAAATAGTGAGGATCTTTTTGACTTAGCAGATGATGATTTTATGGATTCCGATAATTATGGAGAAAAACTACTTGAACTGAAATCCACTTATTCACAGCGTACATTGCTAAAAAATAGTAAGGATTTCATGGAGATAATTAAAAAATATGACAATTTTGACAATGTTAGGTCTATGGAAGATATGCTTGATGTATTGAAGGACATACATTTGCAGGCTCTTGGGGATATTATTCCTGAGTCGCTGATTGGATATGAAAAGTTGGAAGGTAGAAAAATTCAACTGATGAGTGAGCTGAATATGCCGTTTGATAAGAGTATTTATACAGCAGAAATGCTTGGATTACCTGCCGGCGCAAAATTTTCTTCCAAACACGCTAGAAAACTTTTGAAATTTGACATGGATGAGCCACATAAGATGCTCAGTTACCTTCGAAATAAATGGGGCAATATCCCTTTTGCCGAATATTTGGAAATTTTGAGTATGGATGCTTCCCCCGAAATAATGATTCAGAGTTTCGACAATGCACTGCTCAAATTTCCTGAAAATGCCAGCTTAAAATTAGGTGCAATACAGGCTAGATTACGAGCAAATATCATCCCGGATATTCCCCGGATGAGAGATATATTTGAAAACCGATCTACGATTACCTACTATGAATATGTGAATTTTATTCTCTTATATATCGATATTCTTGAGCAGGGTTCGGATGTCGAGCATATAGAAGCACTCATGATGTATTTAACAGAGAGAAAGGATTTAGATGAGGGAGCATTTTCTTTGATTTTTATGAATGCTAAAATTGCCGGATATAGAATTCTGCAAAACTATATTCAAAAAAAATAATATTTATGAGATACTTCTGGTCGTTTTTACTTCTAATTGCTTTTTCAGCTTGTCAGACTCAGGGTCATCGTCAGGAGCTGCAACTTCGCTTTCATAATCCCGCAACAGTTTGGGAAGAGACTCTGCCTCTCGGCAATGGCCGCATTGGGATGATGCCCGACGGCGGGATAGAGACCGAACACATCATTCTGAACGACATTACCATGTGGTCGGGCAGCGAAGATCCGGATGCAATCAATCCCGAAGCACTCAGTTATCTGCCCGAAATCAGGAGGCTGCTGCTGGCAGGCAAAAATATTGAGGCCCAGAATCTGATGTACGGCCACTTTCGCTGCGGCGGGCTCGGATCGGCGTTCGGAAACGGCAAGGACGCTCCCTACGGCTGCTTTCAGATGCTCGGCGAAGTGCAGATTCGCAGCTCGTATCCTCAGCCCGGAGAGGTGAGCAACTACCGCAGGGTGCTGTCGCTGAACGATGCCGTGGCTTCAACGGAGTTTACCAAAGGCGGTGTCAATTATGAAAGGGAGTATTTCGCCTCTCATACCGGCGATGTGCTGGCAATTGCCTACCGGGCCGATAAGGAGAAGTCCGTTTCATTTGAAATCGCCCTGAACCGCCCCGAACATGCCGGTGTCTCGGTTGAAAGGGATGCTATTGTAATGAAAGGGCAGCTAAGCGATGGTTTTGGCGGGGATAAGGGAGTGCGGTATCTCACCAGATTGCAGGTTATCAATAAGGGAGGAAGCCTTACCGCCGGTGATTCCACCCTTACCGTTACCGGTGCCGATGAGGCGGTGGTTCTGATTTCGACCTCTACCGATATGATGGATGAAAACTACGCCGAAACGGTGGATAAGTTATTGAAAAAGGCGGCCGGCGCCTCTTTCAGCCATCTGAAGCGGGAACATATTGCCGCGTATAAAAGCAAATTCGACCGGGTAACGCTCTATCTTGGCGACCAGAGTAACCAATTGTCCACAAATGAGCGGCTGAACAATTTTCAAACGGATGACGATCCCGCTTTTGCGGCGCTCTATTTCCATTACGGCCGTTACCTGATGATCAGCGGAACCCGTGAGAACTCGCTGCCGCTCAATCTGCAGGGGATGTGGGCTAATCAGGTACAGACCCCCTGGAACGGCGATTACCATCTGAATATCAATGTGCAGATGAATTACTGGCCGGCCGAGGTGTGCAACCTGTCGGAGCTTCACAAACCGCTGATTGACTTCACCCGTTCACTGGTTCCATCCGGTGAGGCAACCGCAAAGGGATTTTATGGCGCCGATGGCTGGGTGGCGCATATGATGAGCAACCCATGGAATTTTACCGCTCCCGGCGAGCACGCCTCATGGGGCGCTACCAACACCGGCGGAGCATGGCTTTGCAGGCATCTGTGGGAACATTATGCCTTTTCGCAGGATGAAGATTACCTGCGGTCGGTTTATCCGGTTATGAAAGGTGCGGCAAAGTTCTTTCTTACCAGTATGATCCATGAACCCACACACGACTGGCTGGTAACTGCCCCCTCATCTTCCCCTGAGAATGCATTTTACCTTCCCGGAAGCAGCGATCCCGCTTTTGTATGTATGGGGCCGACCATGGATGTGCAGATTATCAGAGAGTTGTTTGTAAATGTACTGCTATCCACGGTTGTGCTGGGGATGGAGCAGGATTCGGTAATTTCCGGCATCAAGGATGCCCTGCCAAAACTGCCGCCCATGCAGATCAGCCCGGAAGGCTACCTGCAGGAGTGGCTTGAGGATTACCGCGAAGTGGAGCCTCAGCACCGCCATGTGTCGCACCTCTACGGGCTGTATCCTTCAAATCAGATATCTCCCCTGACTACCCCTGACCTGGCGGAAGCGGCAAAGGCAACCCTCAACCGCCGCGGAGATGGCGGAACGGGATGGTCGAGGGCTTGGAAAATTAACTTCTGGGCACGATTACACGACGGTAACCGCTCCTATAAGCTGCTGAAAAGCCTGCTTCAGCCTGCCGTGGATAATTCCATGAACCTTACCGGTGGCGGAACTTATCCCAACCTTTTCTGCGCCCACCCGCCATTTCAGATCGACGGGAATTTTGGCGGCACCGCAGGCATTGCCGAAATGCTGATTCAAAGCCACGCCGGTTATGTGGAAGTGCTGCCCGCACTACCCGATGCCTGGCCCAGCGGCAGCTTCAGCGGACTAAGGGTAAGGGGAGGAGCCGAGATCAGCGCCATCTGGAAGGATAAGCAACTGAAACGAATAGGTATTATCTCAACTACCGGCAATGCCTTTAAGCTGAAACTCCCGCCCGATGTGGTCTCCGCCTCGCAAAAGGGGAAATCCATCCCCATCGACAACGGCTTTGCCTCCATTAGCCTCGAAAAAGGCAGAGGGATGATTGTGGAGTTGGAATATTAGGGATGGTGTTATTGGTTCAGTAGGAATCAATAACACCATCTCAAATACATCTTATTATTACGAGAGGAATTAATACCTGTCTCTTATACACATCTC
>LUZO01000201.1 GCA_001603685.1 Bacteroidales bacterium Bact_23 | reverse complement strand
ACTTTATTGTCTGCTATTTAATGCCTGGTGTATCCGGCTGCTTTGATTGTGTTTTGTTTGGGAAGAGCTGGTAATTTCCGGGCAAATTAGCGTAAAGGGGTTACCCATTTTTAAAACGGATGAAATCTGATTGCGGGCCGGTTTTGGCGGAATTCCGCAGGCGTTTAATCACAAAAAACTAATCCAAATGAAAAAACTGTTACTCATTATTCTGGGAATCTCTCTGGCTGCTGTGGCCAATGCCAAAATGGTTAAATTTTCGGTGGATATGACCGACTGGGATATCAGTCCCAACGGCATTCATATTGCCGGCGATTTTCAGGCGCTGGCCGGATACCCCGGCGGTGACTGGCAGCCCAATACCACCCTGCTTGAAAAGGAGCCGGGCACGGATATATACAGCATAACCGTTGATATTCCGGCTTTCAGAAAATACGAATATAAATTTATCAACGGAAGCGAGTGGTACGAAGTGGAGTTTGTTCCCGAGGAGTCAAGGGTTGGCTATATGTTCAACGATAACCGCTGGATATACATCGATTCCACTTCCAGCGACATCACCCATCTTCCGGCAATCATGTTTTCGGGCAATGCACCGGCAGGGTATAAGCTGCTGCGGTTTAAGGTCGATCTCAGCCTTGAAGCTGCTGTAAATCCTCAGGGAGTTCATGTGGCCGGCGCCTTTTTGCCGGATATCACCGTTCCCGGCCATATGGTGACATTCGATCAGATTAATTATGAGTACATTGCATACATCGAAGAAGATACTGAAGTGGTGGAATATCGCTTCCTGAATGGCGCAACGATTGCCGATCTGGAGAATGTTTCCGGTGATTGCACCAATGAGCATGGAAACAGATTCGTTTCGGTGCCGGAAGACCTGATGCTGGATCCGGTTTGTTATGCATATTGCACGCCATGCTCAGTTGTCGGGTTTGAAAACAAAGGCGAAACCTCCGGATTCAGAATCTATCCGAATCCAGCAAAAGGGGAGGCGATGATTGAGTTTGACGGCATCAAGCCGGTTCAATCTGTCAGTTTGTTCGATCAGTTTAACAGGCTGGTAAGAGAGGATATTCTTTCAGAAGGCGTAAGGCTGAAGTTAGACCTCTCGAAATACGCAGCGGGAGTTTATCATGTGGTTGTGACTTATACCGACAACACCCGTGCCCATTCACAGATCATTCTTCAATAAAAAAGATTAACTAAAACGGCTGCTGCATCATGAGAAAACAAACCGGTTTGATATTTCTGCTGTTTATTGCATTTGCTATCTACGCTCCGGCCCAGCAATGGGGCTTATATACGCTTTACAGTACCCAGAACAGCAACAAGGCCTATCTGATCGACACAAATAATGTGGTTTACCACACCTGGACTTTTGCCAACAACGCCCGTACCGGTTATACCTCACACCTGCTGCCGGACCGCTCCATTTTAAGGGCGGTTGCACGATCGGGCAATTCATTTTTCGGCGGCGGAATCACCGGCCAGGTTCAAAAGGTGGCGTGGGACGGAACAGTGGAGTGGAATTTTGTCTATTCCACTGCGCAATATTGCGCTCACCACGACATCTGCCCCATGCCAAACGGCAATGTGCTGCTGATCTCCTATGAGTCGAAAACTCCTGCAGAGGCAACTCAGGCGGGCTGCACTTCAAGTATGACCATTTGGTCGGAGAAGATTGTAGAGATAAAACCAACCGGCCCAACTACGGGAGAAATTGTCTGGGAGTGGCATTTGTGGGATCATCTTTGCCAGAATGTAAAACCTGACAAGGATAACTATGTCGCTTCCATCATTGATCACCCTGAGTTGCTGAACATCAACTATGCCACCCAGAAGGACTGGCTTCATGCAAATGGAATTGACTACAACCCTGAGCTCGATCAGATTGTGTTCAGTTCGCACAACCTGAACGAGTTTTATGTGATTGACCACAGTACCACCACCGAGGAAGCAGCCGGGCATACCGGCGGCAATTCCGGCAGGGGCGGCGATTTCCTTTACAGATGGGGAAACCCCGCTGCGTATCAGGCGCAGGGAGCGAAAAACTTCAATGTACTGCACGATATCCACTGGATTAAGCCCAATTGCCCCAATGCCGGCTATTTTGTGGCCTTCAACAACAACGGGATATCCAATTTTCAGTCGTGCGTGGATCAGATTGCTCCGCCATACAACGGTTACAACTACTCCTGGACACCCGGTTCCGCCTATGCGCCTGCTTCTTATGCCCTGCGCCACAACTGCAACGGACACTCATACAGCCAGAGCAGTTCGCAGCAGTTGCCAAACGGCAATATGCTGGTCTGCATTGCTGAATCAGGGCTGATTTACGAACTGGATCCTGCCGGAAATACCATCTGGTCGAAGAATGCCGGCGGAATTGCCAGTAAGGCCTTCAGATATTCCGAGTGTTATGTGAATGGCGGGCTTACGGTAGAGGTTTCGGCTTCGGAATATGAAATCTGCGTTGGTGAAGAGGTACAACTGAATGCGGTCGTAACCGGAGCAGCCAATTACCGTTGCAACTGGTCTTCCAACCCCATGGGTTTCTTCTCAAATCAGACAAATCCGGTAGTCTCGCCTTCCGTAACAACCACCTATATAGTTACAGCCCTGAGCGACGACTGTACGGCAACCGCTTCCGTTACCATCAAAGTTAACTCTATCCCAGAAACGCCGACAATTGAAGAACTGGACGGGACTCTTGTTTCAAGTTCACCTGAGGGAAATCAGTGGTATCATGAGGGTGTTAAGATTGAAGGTGCAACAGGTCAGTTTTATTTACCCGAAGAAGAAGGCTGGTATCAGGTGTCCGTTACAATTAACGGTTGTGAATCGGAACTGTCTGAACCGTATTACTATGTTTTTTCCGGGCTGACTCTCCCGGATGAGGCAGCAGGCTTGCGCATATTCCCGAATCCCACAAACGGAATTGTCAATTTTGATTATCCGGACAGTGAGTTTTACGATGCCACAGTTGCGGTGGTTTCATCCTATGGAAAGGTGGTTGAAAAACGGAAGCTTACGCCGGTAATGGATTTTTCGAACCTCAGCAGCGGCATTTATCTGATGAAAATATATACATCAGCCAACAGGTTGATATCCCGTAAGTTATCTATAATGAAGTAAGTCAAATGACATGAAAAACATTTACCTGAAGTTACAATTGCTCCTGCTGGCACTGGGTGCTGCAGGATTCCTCCAGGCTCAGCCGGGATTGTTCGATCTGGATGTAATACAGAAGATCGAAATTCACTTCGATAACCCCGACTGGGATTATATGCTTGATACTGCCAAGCTTGGCGCCAATCAGTACAGCATGGCCGATTGGGTAAAAATCAACGGCGTTTTCTTCGACAGTGTCGGGGTAAAGTACAAAGGTTCAAGTTCGTATGACTCGTCGTTTAAGAAGAACCCGTTTCATATCAAATTGAAAAAATTCAAAAGCCACAATTATCAGGGATACACCGACCTGAAGCTGGCCAATGGCTACGGCGACCCGTCGATGATAAGGGAGGTGCTCTCTTATTACATTCTGGGTAATTATATGGCTTGTCCGAAGTCCAATTTTGCTGAGGTTTATGTCAACGATGAGTACATTGGTCTTTATACAAACGATGAGCCTGTAAACAAGAAGTTCGTTTCGGATAATTTCTATTCTTCAAAAAACACTTTCATCAAATGCAGTCCGGAGTTGCCGGGGCCGGCTTCAAAATGCAACCTGGCATATCTCTCTGACGACAGCACCGCCTATTACGGCCATTATGAAATGGAGTCAGACTACGGCTGGAAAGACCTTATCGGCATTTGCAGCATGCTGGCCAATGAACCGGAGAAGGTGGCCGAAGTGTTCGATCTGGATAAGGTACTCTGGATGCTCGCCTTCAATAACATTATGGTTGACCTGGACAGCTACAGCGGATGGTTTTCGCAGAACTACTATCTCTACAAGGGGAGCCATGGACTTTTCAATGTCATTTCATGGGATATGAACATGTCGCTGGGCGGATTTCCGTTTGCCGGCGGAGCCAACGGAAGCAGCGGCAGCCTCACCATTCCCAATATGCAGCAATTGCCTCCTTTCCTGCACCAGAATGATGCCGACTGGCCGCTTATTAAGGCCGTACTGGCAAATCCGCAGTACCGGAGAATGTATATGGCCCACTTCCGTACCATTGCATTTGATTTTATTGTTAACGGAAAGTATAAGCAAATGGCACATCTGCTTCAGGGTATGATTGATAATGCGGTAAAGGCAGATCACAATAAATTTTTTACCTACGAACAGTTCATAAATGGGTTGACTGACAATGTTCAGTCAGGGAGTTATTTTATTCCCGGCATCTCGGTGCTGCTTGATGGGCGTGCCACCTGGCTGCAGAATGAGCCTGAATTTAAGAAGGTGCCGCCTGCAATTGACGAGATCACAGTGGTAAACGAGCATCCCCATATCGGCGAAAATGCGGTTGTTAATGTTGCCGTCAGCGGCAACGGCGACAAAGATGTCTATCTGGCCTATCGCTACGGGATTACGGAGCGTTTTATCAAAGTAAGGATGTTTGACGACGGCCAGCACGACGACGGTGTTGCCGGTGACAATGTATTTGGTGCTTCGTTTCCCATGACCGGGCCCGAAGCGCATTACTACATCTATGCCGAAAACAGTGATGCCGGCATATTCTCGCCGGCCAATGCCGAGCATGTCTTCTATACCATCACCGCCGCCAGCCTCGAGCTTCCCGCCCCCGGCGAAGTGGTTATCAATGAGTTTCTTGCCAAAAATGAAGAAGCTGAAACCAATGAATACGGAACCTATGAAGACTGGATTGAGTTGTATAACACCACCGACAGGGCAATTAACCTGTACGGATTGTACCTCAGCGACAATTTTAAAAAGCCGAAGAAATTCGCATTCCCGGAGGGTACCGTTATCCAGCCGCATGCTTACCTGCCGCTTTGGGCCGATGACCAGCCTTCGACAAGCCAGTATATTCATGTGAGTTTTAAGCTGTCGGCCGATGGCGAAGAGCTGATTCTAAGCGATGGAGAGGGCTATGTGGTTGACAGCCTCACTTTCGGGCCTCAGCAGCCCGATGTTTCAATGGGCCGTTGCCCGGATGGTGTGGGAGAGTTCAGGTTTATTGATGAACCAACTTTCGGAGCACCCAACACCTGCCCGGCAGGAATTCCGGAAAGTAAGAGCGATAACATCCGGATTTATCCCAATCCTGCTTCAACGGGAATATTGGTTAAAAATCTGTTGGGAACCGGAATTTCCGTACAGCTGTTTAATTGCCTCGGAACGGTCGTTTTCTCGGATGAAGCAGCGGTAGTTGCACGGACAATCGATGTTTCCGGCTTAGCAAATGGCTTGTACATCCTGAAGATTATGGATGCTTCCGGGAGAATCATACGGGTCGAAAAAGTGGTCATCTCTAAATATAGGGTTGAGCATCAGGTTTGTATAATAT
>LUZO01000200.1 GCA_001603685.1 Bacteroidales bacterium Bact_23 | reverse complement strand
GTTTATTTGCGGATAAATAAGCAATTACTGTCTTATTATGATCAGTATTGCCCGGATCCTGGCATGTCCTGACAATACAACCCCCTGATCATTAAATAGCAGTGTTGTGGTTAATAAAATTTGGTTAACAAATTGGTTAAAAAGGCGTTGCATTGGCGACGCTTTTTTATTTCAGGGGAGTCAGTATCAGCCGGCCCTTCAGGGTTGTAACGAGCAGTTCGTTGTGCCGTCCGCCCGGGTTGAAGATTACGGGATCTGTATCGCTTTTCAGCTTTTCGTACTCCTTTACCTGCCCTTTGCTTCGGATGGCTACAATGTGCCCTGAGTTTTTATCGCGTGCAACCAGCCATCGCTCGCCGGCAACCGAGGTGTAGAGGAACGGCCTTCCGGCACTGCTTTTTTTCAGATCCCGGCTTGCAATCACATTCTTCATTCTTGAGAATATGGTGATTTTGCCGTTTCCGGCAAAAATGAAATCATAGGAGCCATCACCGTCGAAATCGTAATAGTCGAACCACGGGTTATGACCGAATTCGGCAAAACGGGAATAGGAAATTGTTCCGTTTTCGGAGATGTACGCCAGTTGGCCATCGCCGGAAGCGGTGAGAAATATGCCCTTGCTGTTGGTTTTGTTTTCGAAAAGCGGCGCAGGTGCCGATTTTTTGAAGGATGCCGGAATTTTGATTCGCTCCCGGCCGCGCCGGTCGGTTATCAGCAGTGTGCCGTTGTTGCTGCTGAAGGTGAGGTAATCCTTACCTCCCGTCCGGTAAAATCCGGCCACATCCGAAAAGTTATCCAGCCGCGGCTTCTGCCAGTCGGGCAGGGGAGTTCCCTTCAGGGTTATGTTGTGTATCAGGTTGTTATTTCCGGCAAAAATAACGCGGTAATCGCGTTTCCGGTCGTAGTCGAAAAGGGCAACCCTGCTTTTGCATCCGCCGGGCAGCGTAACCGGTGATTCGGCAACCTCTTTTCCATTGTGGTCGAGGATGTGCATATGGGTACGGGTGAAAAAGAGGTAGAAGAGCTGCCCGTTCTTTTTGTAATCCGCGGCATGCACATCGCCGGTAGCCGTACCATTGCCGTTGAACGACCAGAGGAGCCCGCCATTTGAGTTGTACATCTGCAGGGCGTTGCCGCTTGTGATAAGGGCAATCTGCTTTTCGCCCGGCGCCTTTCCCCTGATGATTACGGGGGTGTATGCCAGCGCGGCTCCTGAGATGATTTCCGGTTCCGGCTCAGGGGTTGTTGCGGCTGAGGCTACCTCCGTTGCGGTGGTTGCCGGTTCAGCAGTGGCAGTTTCAGGGATTTCGGGCAACTCTTTAACATGCGGCTCCTTTGCAGCAGTAAGGCTTTCCCTGAACTTCAGGCTACCCTGGGCGTAAAGCATCGGGTCGCCGGTGCTGAAGTTCATTGCCATCTGGTCGCAGCCGCTCAGCCACGAAGTCCATCTGCCGGCAGTTTTTCCGATTTTGGCGAGCTTATCGGGACGAAGAAACAGAATAAAATTGCTTTTCTCGCTAAGATCTTCCGATAAAGTGGCAAAGTCAGGAGCGCTTCCTTCCCGTTCTGTTTCAGCGATGTAGTCGTTCAGGAAGGGTACGGAGTGCGCAATGGCGACGCTGTTTTTCCCGATGTGGCAGTAAAGCGGCCCCTGCAGACCGAACCACGGCCCCCAAAGCCTTTCGGGGAGATTTTCCGCCAGCAGTTTCGCGATTTTATCTCCGGATGACTGAAGAAACGGCCGAAGGGCATTTTCGGCGCTTTCCCTGTCCTTGCTGCCGATAAGCAGCAGCACATTGTCAGGGCCGGGCTGTGCCGCCGATCGCACCACATAACTGATGCGGTTACCCATCCAGGGCCACAGGTGGTCTTCAGGGCGGAATATCTCTTTGGTTACGATCTGATTTATTGAGTCATATCCGGTAACCTGCATGGTGTCGCCGGCGAAAAACTGCTTCGTGTACAGAGCCGGATCGCTGAGCAGAATGGAGAATCCGAAGAGCACAGATGAGGGATATTCGTCAAAATCAACTGCCTTTTCAGGCGATTGGCCATTTAGAATGGAGCTGGATTCGCCGTTCCAGGTAAAACCGCTCACCTGCACCTTATCCTTGCGAAGCGAAAGATCGAGGGCGGTCCATCCGCCGAAAGGCGAACCTTTTGCCAGTAAGGGTTCGGCTTTGGTACCCGAAAGCAGGCTGAACAATTGGCTGTTTCTGAAAAAAAGCACGGCATCAACCCGTTTGCCGGCAGTTTCCGTAAGCCTTGCCAGCGCCGGATCGGTTGCGGGTAAAGCCGGATTGTGCATGGATTCCAGCGATTGTGTCATAAGCTGTTTGTCAGCGCTGATCACCAGCAGTCCATGGCTGATGTAATACCAGATGCCGGTTCCGGCATCGCCGGCATAGTGAATGTCGGTGCCGTGAAGCCGCTCCTTGTTTGCTGAACTCCCCGCGTTTTTGAAAAGGCCGGTGAGGTGTTGCCGGAAGGTTCGTTCGTTGATTTTTCCGACATTCACTACCAGTAGCAGCGCCGGATTGCCGGCAGAATCGGGTGAAAAGCCGAGCAGAAATTCATTTTCTTCGGTTAATTTGCGAAGATAATCATCGTAATAGGCAATGGAATCAATCGTTGAGGCCAGTTTCGAGAATCCGCTGTCGGCTTCCGGGGTGTCCAGGATGTCAATCAGTCCGGAAGAACGGGTTTTTTCTATAAATCCTGCGATGGAACCGGATTTAAGAAAAGCCACGGTTTGCCCGGGCAGTGCCCGGGTGAGCGGCGCAACAGGCTGTTTCAGAAACAGGTAGTATGAGCGGAGGCCATATCCGGCCGCAATCAGTCCGCCCAGCAGAACAGTAATCAGCAGAACGAGCCAGGGTTTTTTCATGCCAGGATGCTATCAGATTTCAAATATATGACCGTTTGGGCTGAAAATGCCGCACCGGGCCGGCGACTAATCAACATTTTGCTGTTGATAACAACAAAGGACGGCTATTCGCAGAATGTTATTACATTTGAGGTCTGTTTTCCGGTTTCAATTAATGTTACTGATCTGAACTGAATATTATGGATGGTATGCGAGGAAAATCAAGATGGCGCCTGATGCTGGCCGGAATGGCGCTGCTGGTGCAGCCGCTGTTTCTGGCGGCTCAGGACCGGTATTACGCCGATGCGGAGAATTGCAAATCGCGCAGCGGCCTGGAGTACGGCGGTGTTGCGGGCATCTATATTCCCGGCAACGGCTCGGCTAAATTTTATTCGGGAAGGCCTGAGAATGAGAATAATGCAAATTATGTATTCAGAAACAAATACTGGTACGACGAGATATTTCAGATGCTGGATGCCAACGATACGGTTTTTATCCGGGAGTACCCGGAAAATATGCGTTATACGCCGGCCTTCAGTTTCGGCTTGTTTGCAAAATACGATTTCAATTGCCGGACGGGCATTTATGTGCAGTTTACCTCGGTAAAGGTCCGTGCGCGCGATGTCATTTCGGTTGAGGTTGACCCGCCCATAGATTACCTGGCTGAACCGGACATCAGGCTGTACAGCATTAATGGTACGGAGGAACGCAACCTGATGGACCTCGGCTTTACGCATGCGTTCGGCCACTCCAGGGTTGCCCGCTTTACCATTGGCGGCGGGGTAAATATGAACAATACCATTGTGAAGGACCACACCCTGCGTATTGAGCAGAAAACCTACAACCTGGTCAATGTATACGGTAACCGGCCGTGGGTACCCGGAGGCAACCAGCAGGCGTACGACATCAGGCAGGGCGGTATCGGTTTCGGAGTGTTCGGAACCATTGGCGCCCGATTTGAATTCAATCAGGCGATTGCCATTGAACCCGGACTTACCGTTTATTACAAAAACATCAACCTGGAGTCTGCAAAGGGAATGTATCCCCAGTATAGTTTTTTTCTAAAAATGTGTTTCCGCGATCTGCTAACCTTTTCCGAATAGGAAAGTGGAATGCTCTGCAGGCTTTCCGGAGCAGCCGTTTAGTCATCAAACTTTATTCTGAGTTGCTCTTTCACCCGGAAACTTTTCCGGTGCCAGGGGGTAATCCCTATTCTGACAATGGCTTCCCTGTGTTCTCCGGTGGGATAGCCCTTGTTCCTGTCCCAGCCGTAAGCGGGGTATTCGCGGTGAAGCTTTGTCATAAACTCGTCGCGGTGTGTTTTTGCCAGTACCGAGGCGGCGGCAATTGACATATAGGTTGCATCGCCCTTAACAATGCATCGGTGCGCAATTCCGGGGTAGGGAGCAAACCGGTTGCCGTCGATCAGCAGCAATTCCGGATTTACGGCAAGGCCGCTGATGGCTTGGTGCATCGCAAGAAATGATGCATTCAGAATGTTTATCCGGTCGATTTCGGCGTTTGACACAAACGATACATGCCAGGTGACGGCTTTCTCTTCGATGTCGTGGCGAAGCAACTCCCGCTGACGGGCCGTTAGCTGTTTGGAGTCGTTCAGCATTTCATTGGAGTAGCCTTCCGGCAAAATGACCGCTGCCGCAAATACCGGTCCGGCAAGGCAGCCTCTGCCGGCTTCGTCAACGCCGGCCTCAGGAATATAAATGTCGTTAAAGCGTTGCTTCAGCATTTTAAACTCCCATTCTGATGGCAATGATGGCGGCAAGGAAAATTCCGTACAGCAAATCCCAGGGCCAGGAGCGTTTGCTTCGGGTAACCAGGTGTGCAAACATCATGGAAACCGGCAGCAGCACCAGCGGCATGGTAAGCATGGCATCCTTTCCGCTCAGTACCATAGCCGCAATCGAAATCAGGGTAAACTGAACGCCTATCCACATCTTTTTGCGGATGCTGATGATTTTATCGCCGGCATCGTTTACGAATGCAGCCATGGATATAATCAGAATCAGCCCGAGCAGGGCGAGGATACCGGTTTCGCGTACGCTGTGGCCAACCGGAATAAGGCTGAGGTATCTGAAAAAGTCAGCATATTCAGCAATGGCCAAATCCAGGCGGTCGGTCCAGAAAAACCAGAATGCCAGATAGATATAGGGAATCAGCAGGCCAAGAAGCGAAATGACCCATTCGCGCCATGCACTTATCCTCAGCGTGAAAAATGCCATCCACAGGAAAATTAGAAACAGCACGGCAAGCGGCTGAATCATTGAAGCAAGGCCGATGGTTATGGATGAATTGAGGATGGTGTCGTAGGGATTGGTTACACCATAGATCTTCATGGCGCTGTCGAAGCTGAACTGAAGCATCAGAACCGCAACCAGCGGAGCGATCATGGCTGCCGGCGTTCCGGTGAACAGATAGAAACCAGAAGCCAGTGCTGCGGTGAATACCGATTGCCGCTGGTGAAGATCATGGCGGCGGAGGATAAAGTTAAAAACGGTGATATTCAGCAGGATAAGAAGAACGGCAATGAATTTTACCGCAAACCGGTTTTCGGGGAGGTTTTGGGTAATCAGCCGGCCGAGGGGAGCGGCGTTGCCCGGCATGGTCTGAATGGTAAAACCGGGCAGCGGAGTAATCATATAGACCCCCAGAAAAATAAAAATAAAGATGGTTTGCAGGTAAATCCCTGACTTTGAGAGCTTCCTGAGCATTATTCCCTATTTCAATATGTCGAACCCGATGTCTTTGCGGTATGTTTTTCCCAGATATTCAATTTTTTCGGCTGAGCGGTACGATTTTTCCAGTGCTTCGGCCATGGTTCCGGCCAGCGAAGTTACCGCAAGTACCCTGCCGCCGGAAGTGACGATGCTTCCATCGTTGTCGCGTGTGGCGGTTCCGGCGTGGAAAACGATGCTCTCTTCAGGCTTCTCCAGTCCGGTGATTTCCAGCCCTTTGGGATAATCGCCCGGATATCCGGCCGAAACCAGCACAACGGTGGCTGCCGTGCGGCTATCGGTTTCAATCACCTGACTGCTGAGTGTCCCCTCTTCGAGCGATTTCAGCACCGGAATCAGATCCGATTTTATGCGGGGAAGAACCGATTCGGTTTCAGGATCGCCGAGACGCACATTGTACTCAATCACATACGGGTCGCCATTCACATTCATCAGCCCGAAAAATACAAACCCCCTGTAGGTGATGTTTTCGGCTTTCAGCCCGTTGATGGTGGGAGTGATGATCCGGTCGGCAACCTTTTTCATGAAGTCTTCACCGGCAAACGGAACGGGTGAAACGGAACCCATCCCGCCGGTATTCGGGCCGGTATCGCCTTCGCCAATCCGCTTATAGTCCTTGGCTTCGGGAAGCAGTTTCCAGTTTTTTCCGTCGGTAATGACAAAGACCGAAATCTCGGTTCCCTGCAGAAACTCTTCGATGACCACCTTTTCCGAAGCTTTTCCGAAGCGGCCGTTCAGCAGCAAATCCTTCAGCTCTTTTTCAGCTTCTTCGATGGTGTTGCAGATGACCACGCCTTTTCCGGCTGCCAGTCCGTCGGCCTTAAGCACATAGGGTGGCTTTTTTGTCCGCAGAAACAATCCGGCGGCATCGGCCTCGTCCCTGCCAAATGAGCGGTAGGCAGCGGTGGGGATGTTGTGCCTTTGCATGAATGTTTTTGCGAAATCCTTGCTTCCTTCAAGCTGAGCGCCCGCTTTTGACGGGCCGATGACGGCAATGTGGCTGACGGCGCTGTCGCTGCTGAAATAGTCGTAGATGCCGTTTACCAGCGGCTCTTCCGGCCCGGCAATGATCATCCGGATGTCGTGCTGAAGGGCAAAGCGTTTTATCTTCTCAAAATCATTAACGCCGATCGCCACATTAGTCCATTTCAGGCCGGTGCCTGCATTGCCGGGAGCAATGTAGAGTTTCTGAACTTCAGGGCTTTGTGATATTTTCCAGGCAAGGGTGTGTTCGCGCCCGCCTGAACCGAGAATCAGGACATTCATGCATTCAATTTTTTGCAAAGTAAAGCAAAATATCAGTTATCCGGCTGCGGAAACCTGCCCGCTTTCCGGTTAAACGGATAAAAAAACGGGCCGCCACTTGCATGTCAGCCCGTTGCCGGCCGGAAGGCCGGTTATTTCCTGTCTGATGAAATATTCAGGTTTCTACTTTTTATCCTGTTTCTTTTTCTCTTCGATCTTCTTCAGTACCTCATCCTGAATGACTTTCGAAACCGGCATGTATTTGTAGAACTCCATGGAGTAGTTGGCGCGGCCGCTCGAGAGGTTTCGCAGGGTGGTGGCATAGCCGAACATCTCCTGAAGCGGAACAAAACCGTTCAGTTTCTGCGATCCCTTGCGGTAACGGCGCATCGACTCAATTCTGCCCCTGCGCTTGGTCAGGTTGCCGGTGATATCGCCGATGTATTCGTCGGGCGTATTGATTTCGATTTTCATAACCGGCTCAAGTAGAATGGGATTTGCCTTCATAAAGCCCTGTTTGAAGCAGATGGAACCGCAGGTCTGGAAGGCGAAGTCAGATGAGTCAACGGGATGGAACTGGCCGTCGAGCAGTACCACCTTGACATCCACCACCGGGAATCCGGCGAGAACGCCGTCGGCCAGCGTTTTGAGAATTCCCTTGTTTACCGAAGGGATAAACTCGTTCGGAATTACGCCGCCCTTGATCTTGTCAACGAATTCGTAGCCGTTGTTTTCGTTTGGCTCGATGCGGATGAGGGTCTGGGCAAACTGGCCTTTTCCGCCGGTCTGCTTGGAATGGCGGTACTCCGATTCCACTTCATGGGTAATGGTTTCGCGGTATGCCACCGAAGGCTCGCCAACCACCACATCAATCTTGAACTCATGTTTCAGACGGTCAACGATGATTTCCAGATGAAGTTCGCCCATTCCTGAGATGATGGTTTCTTCGGTCTCATCATCAAAGCGGGCGTGGAATGAGGGGTCTTCGTTTACCAGCTTGGCAAGCGCTTCGCCCAGACGGGTCTGATCCTTGCGGCTTTCCGGCGTAATCTTCAGCTCGATGACGCTGGGCGGAATATGGATGGACTCCAGATGCAGTTGCTGATCCATATCGCAGAGGGTATCGCCGGTTTTGGTGTATTTCATTCCGATCAGTGCAACGATTTCACCCGGACCTGCTTCGGCAATGTCTTCGCGGTCTTTGGCGCGGATTCTCAGAATACGGCCGATGCGCTCCGGTTTGTTCTTTGTGGAGTTCATAACTTGCATGCCCGAACGGAGCGTACCCGAGTAAATCCTGATAAAGGTCTGCTGACCCACAAACGGATCGTGGATAAGCTTGAATGCCAGAGCTGAGAACGGCTCTTTTGGCGACGGATTGCGCAGGCGGGTCTTTTCGGGATCGTCAATGTCCATTCCCACGATTGCGCCCTTGTCGATGGGCGAGGGGAGATAGTCCACAATGGCGTCCAGTAACTGGATAATACCCTTGTTTTTGTAGGATGCGCCACAGAATACCGGGGTTACCATCAGTTTAAGGGTGGCATCGCGTGCGGCTTTCTTCAGCAGTTCGGCCGGAACATCCTTGTCTTCGAGGAACAATTCAAGAATCTCTTCATCGAAATCGGCCAGATGCTCAACCAGCTTCTGCTTGTACTCGCGAGCCTGTTCCTTCATGTTTTCCGGAATTTCGGAAACGATGGTTTCAGTGTCTTTAAAGGTGTATAATTTGCAGGCAATCAGGTCGATGATGCCGTTGAATTCATCTTCCTGGCCGTAAGGAAGCTGGAAAGCCACGGCGCGTGCATCCAGATTTTCGTTCATCTGGTTGATGACATCGTGGAAATTGGCGCCGGTGCGGTCAATTTTGTTGATGAAGGCAATGCGCGGCACTTTGTAGCGCTCAGCCTGATTCCAAACGGTTTCGCTCTGGGGTTCAACACCGCCTACGGCGCAGAACAGCGCCACCATTCCGTCGATTACGCGAAGGGAACGCTCCACTTCCACGGTAAAGTCCACATGGCCGGGAGTGTCGATGATGTTGATCTGGTGATCGTGCCATGAACATGAGATGGCTGCCGAAGCGATGGTGATTCCGCGCTCCTGCTCTTGTTTCATAAAGTCCATGGTGGACTGCCCGTCATGGGTCTCGCCCATTTTACGGTTTACGCCGGTAAAGAAAAGAAGCCTTTCGGTAGTGGTTGTTTTGCCGGCATCAATATGTGCAGCAATACCTATGTTTCTGAGGTTGGTTAATGGTAATGACATTGCAATTGTTAGTAAGAGGATCTGTTTTTTTTGTGGGGCAGTTTGTTATCTGAATTTTGCAGAAGGTTGATTGTCAGATTGATAAAGGCAATCAGAGCTGCGGTAAAACGGTTAAAATACTGCCGCGAAATGGGCGGCAAAAGTACAAATATTTCTGATTGGCCTGCAAAAGATAAATAATTTTATTCCGGAAAAACAGAAAATTCCAATATCTTCAGATTCCGGTCATATTTTAAAGGAAAGAACAGGTGCTTTCTGAGTTTCAGTAAAAGAGCCGAAAATGCCGGCACTGGAAAGCAATATCTATCTTTTCGTGTGGTAAAGGAAAGAGATTTCCGGTTCCCGAAAAGCTGCTAAAATTTTACGGCCATAAATGATTTGGTTAATCCGAACAGCTTTTCGCGTTTGATTTGTGCGTCAGGAAACAGTTTTTTCACCTGCGAATATTTCAGGAGTTTTATGTTATCCACATTCTCGGTGGCTGCTTCACGGGTAACTTTCCCCTGTTTCCAGCCAAGTGACAGCTTTTCGACGATAAAGATTCTTGTGCTTCGCGGAAGCCAGTGAATGATCGGGAAAACAAAATGAGGTTCAATCGGGAAACAGTAATTTGGGGTTTGCACAAAAAAGAAAGGCGAAACCCTACGAACTTCACCGGCCATCTGCATCTGTTCATCAAAATTCCCGACATGTTCAATTACCGAATTTGAGAAAACCAGGTCGAATTCGTTGTTTGAGAAATAATCCATTTTGCAGGCGCTTCCCACCATACTGGTGAAGTTCGGGTGTTTCACCGGTATATCTTTGATATTCAGGAGCGTAATCTGGTGCGGTAGGGAGGTGGCTTCCATGTTCTCCCAGAATCGTTCAGTTCCGCCGACATCCAGAATCTTCAGCGGACGGTTGAGGCTTTGGTGCAGTTCTTCCATTTTTTTTAGCACCGGAGCAAACCGCTTCCGCCTGAAGTCGGTAGCCAAAGATTTAGGGTTCTTGTTGTCGGCAAGGCGTTTTAGAAATTTTTTCATAAAAAATAGCATAAAATATTTTCACTTATTTTATTGAATAATCCATTTTGCCGGAAGAAAAAGCCATCTGTTTTTCAGCTTTATCTTCGTATTACTTTATTTT
>LUZO01000199.1 GCA_001603685.1 Bacteroidales bacterium Bact_23 | reverse complement strand
GTCATGGAAAATAAAGAAAAATTTGTTCGTCCGATCTCCGGCTATGTAATGCTGGCAGTAATCATTGCACTGGTTGCAGTTTTTGTTTACAGTGTTATCAATTTCACTGACCAGGTGTGGCCGGTGATTGTATCATCAGTCCTGCTTTTGATCGCCATAGTATTGCTACCGGGTCTTCTGGTAATTAACCCGAACGAATCGGCCGTTCTGGTGCTTTTCGGCGATTACATCGGAACGGTGAAAAACAACGGTTTCTTTTGGGTCAATCCGTTCTACACCAAAAAGAAAATCTCGCTCAGGGCGCGTAACCTGAACAGCGAACAGATCAAGGTGAACGACAAGATCGGGAATCCTATTATGATAGGCATAGTGCTGGTATGGAAGGTGCTCGACACCTTTAAGGCTGCTTTCGAGGTTGACGATTACATCCATTATGTGGAGATTCAGAGCGAGGCTGCCATCCGAAAGCTTGCGGGGCATTATCCGTACGACAATTTTGATGACGAGCAGATGGAGATCACCCTCAGATCGGGAGGCGAAGAGGTGAATCATGTGCTTGAACAGGAACTGTCGGAGCGTCTTGAACGGGCCGGCATAGATGTGATAGAAGCCAGAATCAGCTATCTGGCCTATTCGCCCGAGATTGCCGGAGCCATGTTACGCCGGCAGCAGGCAGCCGCCATCATTGCCGCCCGCGTGAAGATCGTGGAAGGTGCGGTAAGTATGGTGGAAATGGCGCTCGACCAGCTTTCGAAAAAGGAACTGGTTAACCTTGACGAAGAGAAAAAGGCCGCTATGGTAAGCAATCTGATGGTGGTACTGTGCTCCGATAAGGATGCCAGCCCGGTAATCAATACGGGAACGCTCCATCAGTAATTTTAAACCATTAAATACTTTGTAATCATGAAAGCAAAAATATCCGGAACCAGAAGCTACACCATAAGAGACGGTGATAAATTGCTGGCTATGATTTCGTATCCGAAAAGGTTCTCCAGGCAGGCCATTGTCAGCCTGGAAGATGGCCGGCAATATGAAATAAAATCATCGAATTTCTGGGGTACAAAACTCGAGGTTCGTGAAAGCGGGAAGACCATCATCAGCCTGAAGGAGCAGATTTACGGGGATTTTCTGATTAATGTTGTCCGTCAGGGCCACAGATTATCGCTTGTTTGCCGGCAGAAGGGCTTTCTGAAAGACCGCTATGTGCTTACTGACAGGAACAGGCGTGAGCTGGCCTCAACAAGCAAAAATGTTAAAAATTATATTTTCAGAAAACTGCAGGAGATCGAATTCAGTTTCAGCGACAGCCTCATGCGCCATCCCGACTGGATTTTGATTTCAGCTCTGTTTGTTTATCTGATTCGTTATTATAAAACTGAATCGGAAGTGATACTGAGTACCGTTATTTCACCTTCCTAAATTCTTATAAAGTTCCGGAAAACCATTTAAATAATGGAAAAGAAGAAACCTTTTGCTTTGCGGATTGATGCCCGGTTAATGGAGGCGCTGGAGAAATGGGCTGCGGATGAATTTCGCAGTACCAACGGACAGATTGAGTGGATCATCAACCGCGCGCTGAAAGAAGCCGGAAGACTGAAAAAGGATAAGGGAGAAGAAAAAACGGGAAAACCGGAGTAAAGAAAAATTTCGCGGAATCTGATGCGTGACATGTGATGCTTTATGCGTTACGCGTCGCGCATCTACTCTATTTTCCAGTCTTCTTCCATGGTCCAGTTGGCGCGGAGTTCCAGATCCTTTGAGAAATAGAAGACAGGTTCCGGTTGTTTCTTTAAAAGATAATTGCCGGTATCCCACCGGCCGTTCCCGTTGAGGTCGGCAATGGCTTTGAAACGGAACTTACCGGGACGCAGGTATTTGAATTCCAGAGAAGTGTTCGTGGTTATGTGGCGCTGATCCAGGATGCTCTCCTTGTCGCCAAGCAGTTGGATGATATAATGATCTCCTTCGCCGGGTACCTTGATGTTCAGTTTTATGGATCCGGTTTCTTCTTCGGTCATAGCCTTGAATTTCAATAGGGTGCTGTCGGCAACATGGCCAAAAACCGTAATCAGGGCGCTATCTCTCAGGGTTAGCTGATAAATTGCGGTTGTCTGCCAACGGTGGGCGATTTGCAGCCTGGTTTGCAGAGAATCGGTGAAGGAGATGGCCGGATTTACCTGAACGGTATCCTGAAACAGGGTTATACGGGAGAAATCGGCTTCCCTGACGGGATCTGAGAGGGTTATGATCAGCGGCCGGTCGGGCCTTACTTTGTTTCCAATGAGGTTCGACCGCAGTTCCGGCTTGTTTGCGGGCTTTGGTGCCCTGCCTCTGACCGGTGCAGGTTTCAGGGCGAGTTCGAGGGTGTCGAGGATTGTGTTGTTGTCCGAGATTTCAAGCGTCAGGCTGTCGGATGCAATGTTGGTAACCCAAAGGGTGAGTGAGTCGCGGGTGGCGTTGAAACCGGTCATCCCCCAGGCCTCTTCCAGTGGCGGGGAGATTGCCCGGATTACCGGATTTACGGTTGGCCGGCGGAAGTAGAGCGCTATTACCTTTTCGCGGATCAGCGCTCCTTTCATCAGCCGCTGGGTGGTATCCACCTCGCGGAACAGCCGGATAAGGTGGCTTTTTGCCGGAGAAAGTTTTACCTGTTGCATTACCGGCAACGAATCGGTGGCGGGCAGAAGCAGGGAATCGGCGGCAGCCGGTGATTGAACGGCAGAGGTATCCGCAACTGCCGCACGGTTTAGTGTGTCAGGTATGTGAGCCTCTTTCTTCTGCGGCAGGTCGGGTTCCACCAGTGAGTCGGAGAAGCCGATGTCCTCGGTGGGCATATCGTAAATGTAATTCGAGTTGATGTCGTTCAGCGCAAACATCAGGTATTTGTTGTGGCGCAGGTTGCCGAGCCTGAATTCGCCGCTTTGCGAGGTTCTTGCAATGTAATAAGGCCTGGTTTTGTATGGGGTGGAGTCGGCGGTGTTCTCATACAGCATAAGATACGCTCCTTTTACCGGCTGAAGCGTAAATGCATCAATCACCTTTCCGCTCATGCTGAGCGAATCAATCACCGGGCCGGTGGAGAAGGTGAAGTTGTAGTTCTGCAGCGGATTGCCTTCGGTGATATCCACAATGGCATCGCCGAAAAAGAAGTTATAGGTTGTATTTTCTTTAAGCGGTTCTTTCAGTTTTACCGTCAGGTGTTTGCCCCTCATCACAAAATCGGGCTGCTCCTCCAGCGGTGGGGAGACCATCAATTGGTTGTTGATGTCCTTCAGGTTCACATATTCACTGAAAGAGAGTACAATGCGGTCGCCTTCGAAATTGACGCTCTGATTCTTCGGCGCCGAACGCACAACCTCCGGCGGAGTTTCGTCTTTTGGCCCGCCGGTGGGAGCCACGGGAATGGCACAGGAGCCCAGCAGCAGAAATGCCGGAAGCAGAAGCCTGAAAAAGTTCGTTTTTTTGGTTTTGAGAAGGCGCATATCGTGATTTGCTTTTGCAAAGATGGCAATTTTTGGGAGAAGCCCCGAATTTGTCCGGAGTATTTCTTTTGCGGGCCCGGTGACTCACCTTGTTGACGGCGCGATATGTAACTTCTCCCCATTCCGGGGAAATCAGACAACAGATACCGGGCCGGAGATTCACCGTTTTTCATTACTTTTACATCACAAAGGAATTTTATGTTCAGGCAAGCGGTTTTCTGGTCAGTTATTGTGCTTTTATCCGGCTTTCAGCCACAGATGACAAAGGCTCAGGTTATTCTGGGTTCGGGGGTGGACAAAAGCAGGGAGAAACTGATGTACTTCCGGCAAATATCGGCTGCAGAAAGCGCTGAGCCCTGGAATTATGATGTCACTTCCCTGCGCTTCGACCTGAATATTGACCCTTCCATCGACGAAATTTCGGGGTCGGTACTTACGGCTTTTGTCCTGACCGGCGATCCCGCTCCGGGAATCCGCATGGAATTATCCACCGGTTTTACCGTTGATTCAGTGTTGTGCAATGGCTTGAGAGTCCTTTTCGTTCACAATGGAGATTTCGACCTTCGGATTGCCCTTCCTGCCGGAATTCAGGAGGGAGAACATGCAACGGCAGAGGTGTTTTACCATGGCGTTCCGCCAATGGATGCGGGCTTCGGGTCGGTGGGCCGGCATCTGCATGAGGGAGTGCCTGCGTTCTGGACCTTGTCCGAACCATTCGGCTGCCGCGACTGGTGGCCCGGAAAGAACGACCTCACCGATAAGGCCGATTCAGTTGATATGATAGTTCATTCTCCCGAATTATACCGTGCCGCCTCAAACGGCATTCTGGTCGGCGAGTTGGTGGCCGGCGGAATCCGTACCTGCCACTGGAAGCACCGTTACCCGGTGGCGCCCTATCTGATTGCGGTGGCGGTAACCAATTACGAGACCTATTCCGAAACAGCCATTGTAAATGGAAAACCGGTGCAGATCCTGAATTATGTGTATCCCGAGAATAAAAGCGCCGCCATACGCCAGACGGCGGTAACCGCTGAGCTGGTTGAGCTTTTCAGCAGATTCTTCGGGCCTTATCCGTTTGCCGCCGAGAAGTACGGCCATGCGCAGTTCGGGTGGGGAGGAGGTATGGAGCATCAGACCATGTCGTTCATGGGAAGGTTTGATTATGAGATTATTGCCCACGAGCTGGCACATCAGTGGTTTGGCGATGCCATTACGCTGAACTCCTGGAAAGATGTGTGGCTGAACGAAGGATTTGCCACCTATCTGGCAGGAATGTCGTACGAACACCTTTTTGACGGTTACTGGTGGCCGCGCTGGAAAACGCTGGCCATTGATTATGTTACATCCGAACCGGGAGGAACGGTCTATTGTCCTGATACTGCCAATGTGAACCGCCTTTTCGATTCGCGGCTCACCTATTACAAGGCTTCCTTGCTGCTGCATATGCTCCGCCATATCATGGGCGATGAGGCGTTTTACCAGGCCTGCCGTAACTATCTGAACGATCCCCGCCTGCGGTTTGGATATGCCGGTACTGCCGATCTGAAAGCCCATCTTGAAGCGGTTCATGGGAGCGACCTGAGCTGGTTTTTCGACGACTGGCTTTATGGCGAGGGGTATCCCTCGTGGCATGTAAAGTGCACGGCACTTGGAAATTACGAGTATGTGGCAGTGCTGACCCAGCGACAGTCACATCCTTCGGTGTCGTTCTTTGAGATGCCGGTTCCGGTCAGGTTCAAAGGAGCAAAAGGGGATACTACCCTGATATTTCATCATACCGAAAACGGCCAGAGTTGGAAAATTCAACCCGGTTTCATGATTGATTCCGTATTTGTGGATCCCGAACAATGGCTGATTACCAAAGGGAATAGTTATCAGATAATTGATGATACGGACGCAATAAAGATTTATCCCAACCCGGCCGGTTCATGGTTGCGGATTGAACTGAACAATACACCCGAAAAGATAGGCCTGTTTGATGTTAAGGGAAGGAAAATTGATGTACACTACATTATTGATAATCTTGGCATTAAGTTTGATATTGAATATCTTGCATCTGGAGTTTATTTTATTGAAATCGAAATTTCGGGCAAAAAAACCGGAAGCAGATTTGTGAAACAATAAACGCTATACTACCTTTGACGCCTTAAAATTGCATTAAAAATTTTTGAAATGATGGGTTTTTCTTTTCGTATCCGGGTGGCTTCCATAATATTCTTTCTTTCTGTCATTTGGGTAAGTGCTGTTAATTCACAGACTTATGATACGATTTCGAATTGGGATGGAATTACAAGAGATTGGGCTGTGTATTTCGCTACCGGCGAAGTTGTTGATAATCCTGCGCCGGATACGGTAAATTCTTCGGAAAAGTGCTTTAAGCTGGTTACCTCAGAAGTTCCTCATAATTATATCAGTTGTGAACTTGATAATCCGGTCGATTTTGATGCGAATCCGCGGTACAGAATCAAAGTTCTGGCGCCCGAAACCGGCGGAGATGTGTTATTGAAATTCGAAAGCGAAGATTGTCAGTGTTCTTCGGGGGTGGTTGCAACACCGGTTCCCGGACAATGGACGGATCTGGTTTTCGACTTCAGCGGAATGGCTTATGATAACCTGACCCGTATGCAGATATTCTGCGATCTGGATGGTGAAGAAGAGGGCAATGAGTGGTATATCGACGATATTCTGATGGAAGTGCCTGATACGCTGGTGCTTGAAACACATTTTCCCATATTTGTCATCAATACCTACGGGGTGTCCATTCCCGATGATCCAAAGGTTGACGGACATCTTGGGATTATATGGAATGGCAACGGAAACATCAACAAACTTACCGATCCGTTCAATCATTATGACGGTTTTATAGGTATAGAAGTCAGAGGGCAGTCATCGCAGATATACCCTAAAAAATCCTATTCGTTCGAGACCCGCGATGCTGACGGCGAAAACCTGAATGTGCCGTTGCTGGGCTTGCCAAAGGAGAACGACTGGGTGTTGTATGCGCCCTTTCCCGACAAAACGATGCTCAGGAATCTGATTACCTTTGAAATGGCCCGCAAGATGGAAGGCTATGCATCCCGTGCACGCTTTTGCGAAGTGGTGGTGAATGGCGATTACAAAGGAGTTTATGTGTTGCTGGAGCGAATAAAGCAGGATAAAAACCGCCTGAATATCGCAAAACTGAAACCTGAAACCGTTTCAGGAGAGAATCTGACCGGAGGTTATATCGTAAGGGTTGAAAAAATAAAACCGGATTATATTCCCGATGAGCATGGCTGGGATTCGCCGGTGGTTCCGCCTTATCCGGATGTAACACCTACCACTTTTCAGTATTTCTATCCGAAAATTAAATACATCAACCAGCCCCAGCGGGAGTATATCCGCGACTATATAAATGAGGCAGAGGCGGTTCTGGCAGGTGATAATTTCCTTGACAGGGAGACAGGTTACATAAAATTTATGGATGCGCCTTCGTTTGCTGAAATGCTGCTGATAAACGAAGTGAGCAAGGATGTTGACAATTACCAGTTTAGCACCTATTTCTATAAACACAGGGACAGCGACGGAGGTAAATTATTTGCAGGCCCGCCCTGGGATTTTAACTTTGGATACGGTAATGTTGAATACTGGCCCGAAGGCGCTGATGCCTGGGAATGGCAATATGCCCTGGTAAATAATGGCAAACCGGATATGATGTACTGGTGGGAGCGCCTGATGGAGGATGAGTACTTTGTGAATCTGGTTTATACCCGCTGGAGGGGTCTCAGGGAAAGTGCAATTACCAATGCCTTTTTTGAATCGGCTATAGATTCGCTGGCGCAGGAACTCAACGGGCCGAAAGAACGGAACTTCGGCCGCTGGGATATACTCGGCAAGTATGTGTGGCCGAATCTGTTCTGGGAAAACAACACCTATGAGGATGAGGTTGAGTATTTCAGAAACTATCTGTTCAACCGTCTTCAGTGGATGGATGAAAATATGCCGGGCGAACTGCTGAGCCCGTGGGCCGGTATCTCACCCGAAGGCAATAAGCTAAGGGTTCAGTTATACGGCGATTTCTTCAGATCTCCCGTTCTTAAGAAGGGCGATTTCGTCCTCAATAATGCTCCGGTTAGTTTAAAAATTCAAAGCGTTGAATTTGTGAGTTTTACAGAGATTAATCTGGTTCTCAGCGAACCGCCCGTGAATTATTCCGATCTGACCGTCACCATCAAGAGCCCGGCCATCAATACCTGGGAAGACATTACCACCGGAAAGCTGGCCTCAGCCGGTATTAATGATCCGTCACTGATTCTGCCTCAGGTAACCGCTTCATATTCGCAGGGCAGACTGGTTATTCATACCGATATGCCGGAAATCATGCCTGCAAGCGGTGATATTTTCAATCTTGCCGGACAGCATGTTGCAACGGTGAAGCTGGAAAAAAGCCCCGTGAATTCGGTTTCCGTTAATCTGAAACCGGGAGTCTGGTTGCTGAAGCTGAATGCCGGAGGCTATCCGCAGGCCGTGAGGTTTGTGGTTGTGAATTAGGCGAAATCAGGCGGTAAGCACCGAAAAGGTATAGCCTTTGTTTCTGAACGCTTCGAGAAACCGGGGCAGGGCATATAACAGGCGATCGGCGGCTTTAAGGCTGTCGTGAAATACCACAATGCTGCCACTTTTAGTATGGTTCAGGGCGTTGCTCAGTACCTTCTCCCTTGTGGTTTCACGGTCGAAATCGCCGGTAATCACCGACCACATGATGATTTTGTAATCCTGGCGTACCGGTGCGATGTACGAGGGTCTGATTCTGCCGTATGGCGGGCGGAACAGCCTGCTGTGAACCACTTCGCTGCAGAGGGCGATATCGTCAAGATAGGCTTTCAGGGGTGTTTTCCAGCCGTTCAGGTGGTGGAAGGTATGGTTTCCGGTGGCGTGGCCCGCATCCAGCACCTGCTGATAGACTTCAGGCGATTTTCTCACATTGTCGCCCACACAGAAAAAGCTTGCCTTCGCCTGATATTGATCCAGAATCTTCAGTACCTCAGGCGTAATTCCCGGAACCGGGCCGTCGTCGAAGGTCAGAAATATCTCCTTTTCCCTGTCCGGAATATCCCAGACCAGGCTTTTGCGGGTGAGTATCCGCAACAGTGCAGGCGATTTTGCAGCGTACATGAATGTTTGGGTTACAGGTTACGAAGGTAAACAAACTTCAGGCGAAAGCGGAAAAATGCATTGGATTACATAACTGTTAGTTCTGTGCCCGACACAAATAATCTGCTTCATAATGAGTCCTGATATCTTCGGATTATCTTCCGTTATTCATATGATAACAATTGATATCCAGTTACTTATTTAATAATTGATTGCTATTTTGTATTGAATATTTTTATCAGACAGGAGGTTTATTTTTTCTTATAATTCAACTCTTTTTTATTTTTTTAAAGGCCGGCAGGCGGATGATATGGTCCTGAGGTACCCACGCTT
>LUZO01000198.1 GCA_001603685.1 Bacteroidales bacterium Bact_23 | reverse complement strand
GTTAAAAGTTAAATAAAAAAGTTTTTTAAAGGGGTGCAAAGGTAGCACTGATTTTTATAATATCAAAACTTTTGCATCTTTTTCAGAGATTTTCCCTCAAATAATTCTCTATCAGGGTGAAAAGATGCATCCGGGTATTGCCTCCGAAGATGCTGTGATTGCGATTGGTATAAAGCATCATATCGAACTGTTTGTTCTCCTGAACAAGCCTTTCGGCAAATTCCAGCGTATTCTGTACATGTACATTGTCGTCGGCTGTTCCGTGAATCAGCAGGAGTTTTCCCTGAAGATTTCCGGCAAAGAAAAGGGGCGAATTCCGGTCGTAACCATCCGGATTATCCTGAGGTTTGCGCATAAAGCGCTCGGTATAGATATTGTCGTAATAACGCCAGTTGGTAACCGGTGCCACGGCAATGCCGGCTTTGAACACGCCTTCGCCCTTTACCATACACGATGAGGAGATGAATCCGCCGTAGCTCCACCCCCAGATTGCAATCCTGCCGGCATCCACATAAGGCAGGGATGCAGCATATTTTGCCGCTTCAATCTGATCGATGGTTTCATATTTGCCCAGCTGAAGGTAGGTCATTTTCCGGAACTCCTCTCCCCTGGCGCCGGTTCCGCGGGGATCGACGCACATTACGATATAGCCCTGCCCTGCCATGTATTCATCAAAACCAAACGACCAGTTGTCGAGCACCTGCTGCGAATTGGGGCCGCTGTACTGATCCATCAGAACCGGATATTTCTTCGAACGGTCGAAATCAGGAGGATAGATTACCCAGCCATTCAGGGTCACATCCTCTGAGGTGGTGAAGGTAAAAAACTCTTTCAGCGAAGGTTTGTACTCATTGATGACCGCTTTCAGGGCGGCGTTGTCTTCAAGTACCCTGATCTCCTTTCCGTTTGCCTCGCACAGCGAATAAACCGGCGGAGTGGCTGAGGAGGAATATCTGTTGATGAAGTATCTGAATGTTTTACTGAAATCGGCATTGTTTGTGCCGGCCAAAGCCGATAACTTCCTGGTCTTTTTTCCGTCGAAACTTACCGAATAAATCTCGCGCTGCAGGGGTGATACCGCAGCCGCCTGATAGAAGAACAGCTTATTTGCGGGATCGTAGCCATAAAATCCGGTAACATCAAAATTGCCTTTGGTAAGCTGCCTGACCAGCGTTCCGTCAATTGAATAGAGATATAGGTGCGACCATCCGTCGAGTTCGCTGGTGATTACAAAGTGTTTGCCATCGGGCAGAAACTGCAGGTTATCGAAATTGTCTTCGATGATGTACCTGGCATTTTCCTCCTTATACATGACCGTAGCGGTTCCATACTGAGCATTTATGTTCAGAACTTCCAGTTTATTCTGCAGCCTGTTCAGACGCATTACAGCCAAAGCCGAGGGGTCGGTGGTAAAACGGATGCGGGGGAGGTAGATATCGGTTTCAGCGCCCACATTAACCCTTAATGTATTCCCGCTTTCGAGGTTGTAAACAAGCACACTAACCAGCGAATTGTCTTCACCGGCTTTTGGATATTTAAACTGCGAGTTTGCCGGATAGAGGGCATTTTCGTCAATTGACGGCTTCTGGCCCTGAAACATGGTCATGTTGAACATCTTCACCTTCCGCTCATCAAACTTAATGTAGGCCAGTTTTTTACTGTCGGGCGACCAGTCGAAGGCTTTGTTGAATGAGAATTCCTCCTCATAAACCCAGTCGGGAGCGCCATTGATGATTTCGTTGAACTTTCCGTCGGTGGTAATCTGCTTCTCTGTACCACCTTCGATATCGGCAATAAACAGGTTGTTGTCGCGCACAAATGCCACCAGGGTTCTGTCGGGCGAGAAGGTGGCGAGCTGCTGTTTCCCATTGGCCGAAAGAGGTGTAAATTTCCGTGCCTGAATGTCGAAAATGTAATAATCCGCTTTAAATGATCGGCGGTAAAGCGGCTCATAATCCGCCTGAATCAGGATTTTATCCTCACCGGCACTGAATTCATAATCGACAATCATTTTGATGCCTGAATCTTCAAACTCATTCAGATCGAGGATTACCGCCACCTCCTGTCCGGTTTTGTAGCTCGATTTAACAAGCTTGCGATTGTAGTCCGACAGCGTTGTATAGTGCAGCCCGTCGTTCATCGAACGGATTCCCTGCACATAAGCGGAGGCAAAAGTGCGCTTTTTCAGAATATCCTCCAGGGTAACAGGTTTTGCCTTATCCTGACTGAAACCCTTAAACGGAACTGACAGCGAAATAACCAATACAAATACGGAGATCAGGAATTTCTTCATGACAAAAAAATTAAGTGAGCATTTTCGGTTACTGCCGGAAGCCGGCTACAACCTTTTTCCGGATAAAATTGTAATTGCCAAAGGTAAAGAGCTTAACTGATTTGACGAAGAAGTTTGTGAGAAAAGCCGGAATAAATCATAAAAATCCTGAGGTTTTGAGGAGATTCATCAAAAATTATTACTTTTGCACACTTCTGGGATGTTAGCTCAGTTGGTTCAGAGCATCGCCTTGACAGGGCGGGGGTCACTGGTTCGAGTCCAGTACATCCCACAAAAAGGAGGTTTTCCGGTTTGGGAAACCTCCTTTTTTATTTCCGGATTTTCCGGGCGGCAAAGTCAGTACCCGAGGGGTTAAAAACCAAACAGGCCTCCGGAAATCCGGAGGCCTGTCTGAACTCAAATTATAACCACATTGCTAGTGAGCCCGGATAATCCGTTGTGCCCTGGTTGCTTTCGGGGTACGGATTACACAAATCAGCGTAGCAAAGCTTTCACTACGGCTTACGAAATAGCGCTCGGTACGAACATCACCGGCTTCCATTTCACCTTCGAAGAGGGTCTTCACCAGTCGTCCATTCATATCGTAGATTTGAGCCTGAACCTTGCAGGTTTCATTTACGCTGAATGTTACTTCTGTATGAGTCTGGAACGGGTTTGGTGTTACATTGAGCTCAATTGCAGCCGTCTTCTCAGGCGTTTCGTTTCCGGAAGGCAGAACAATGGTTGTCTTATTACCGGAGTTGTCGAATACCTGTACATCGCTGGCAGAAGCATAGTAGGCATTTACACCGGCCAATCCGATTGCCATGGCAACATTGGTAACAGAACCGGCTTCAATGTCATCTTCTGTAATGGTATAGATACCCGAGAAAGTGGTATTGTCAACGGCGCCCGGAGCCATATTGGTTATGGGGCCTCCAATTACCTCGATCATGGGATCGTTCAGGTGTACACTTGAGAAGGTCAGGTTTCCTGTATTTTCAACGGTGAACTGATACAGAATCTGGTCTCCGGCATTGTATGCACCCAGAGGTTCGTTGTCGATATAGGTACCAACCTTGGTCAGCTCGATTTTGCTGGTTAAAGGAGGTACGAAGTAGATGAATCCGCAGTTTTCGAATCCTTCGTTGATCCACCTCAGAGCGTACTTGATGTTGTAGAGCTGTGGAGCATTGGGTCCGGGCAGTGAAGCTGAACCAAGTGCCAGGTTAGCCAGATCTAACAGTTTCTGTACGGTGGGATCGGGTCCGAGATATGCGTAAACAGTCGGATCGATTTCATAGTATTTCTCTTCCTCGAGCGGATAATCGTCGTCACCGCCGCAACCTGATGCAGGTCTGATATAGAAGGCTGCATTTTCGAGTAACAGGTTACCAAGTTCGGGCATCATCCAGAGGTTGAACTGCATGGTGATGGCTTCAGCAAGCAGCGAGTTGTTGAATCTGCCATCGGGCAGCAGGAGGTTACCGAAGTTACCGCATGAGTAGTTTCCGGTGAGCGCAGATGCTGCACTTCCTGTGGGCAGACCCTGAATTACGCATTCGGCTCCACCTACCACAGGTACGGTAAATGAACGGTTATTGGCAGGGATACCAACTACCAGTGGTCCATACTGCTGGAGCAGTGAGTTCATCAGACTGGTTGAGCTGGTACCGTCGCAGAACGATGCATAAGCACTGCCAAGTGTGTACTGGGTTACTGTACAGTATTCCTCGCCTTCGCACTTGGGAACTTCAATGGTCTGGGTAAACGAAGCTTCGTTACCGCAGGCATCGGTTACCGTCCATGTTCTGGTATAGGTTGCCGGCAGCGTTACAGCGGCTGAAGGAGGATTGATAACATCTGATACAGAGGTTACCACGCCACAGTTATCGGTCCACTGAGGAGCCTGCCATGGCAGCAGATCGAACGGAGTATCGCAGGGTGCTGTCAGTGTTGCAGGAGGATTGTTGGTAACAACCGGAGCAACATCGTCCATTACGGTAATGATCTGGGTTGCCGTTGCTGTGTTGCCACAGTTGTCGGTTACAGTCCATGTACGGGTAATGGTCTCGGGGCAGGTTTCACCGTCGGTTGCATCAACACCTACTACTTCACCTGTACCGGCACAATTGTCGGTCCAGCCAAGGTAGATCATTTCCGGAATGTCAGCAACACACTGTACGGTAATGGCAGCAGGTACTTCGTCGAATACAGGATCTTCGGTATCAACAACCCTGATCATGTTCTGGAGTACCAGGATGTAGTTACCACAGGCATCTTCTACCTTGTAGGTTCTGATTACCATTTCAGTACAACCTGAAAGTACAGGTTCGCTATCGCCTACATAAGTAACGGTAGCCTCACCGCAGTTATCGGCAGCATTGGGAACAACATTAATATCCGGTTCGGGGAATGTTCCGTTGCAGCCCTGCAGTACGATATCGGCAGGTACATCGGCAGTCGGTGGTGTGTCGTCCATTACGGTGATGATCTGAGTCTTCGTAGCTGTATTGCCGCAGTCATCGGTTACCGTCCAGGTGCGTGTGATGATTTCAGGGCAGGTTTCGCCGTTGGAAACATCCACACCCATTACTTCGCCCGAACCGCTGCAATTGTCGGTCCAGCCAAGATAAGCCGGTGCAGGTACATCTTCAATGCACTGGTAAGTAGCATTTGCGGGAGCATTTACAAATACGGGAGCTACATGATCATTCTTCCAGGTGTAGGTTACAGTTTTAACCGTAGAGTTGCCACAGGCGTCGGTAGCTGTTACGGTAAACACCTTGGTCTTGACGCAGTTTCCGGTGATAGGTCCTTTAACTACGGTAATAACAGGTGCTTCGTCGCAGTTGTCGGTAGCTGAGCTTGCAGCCAGTACGGTTTCAATCTCAGGTAAGGTTGTAGGATTGCAGCCCAAATCGAGGCCGGTGGTGGGTACTGTAAGTACGGGAGCCTCAGTATCAACTGTCCATACATACATTACTTCACAGCTTGCAGTATTGCCCATGCTGCCGTATGCAGTCAGGGTGAATGTCTGAGCATAGCTGCAACCGTTAGCAACAACATCGCCCGGTTCACATTCGAGTTCGATTTCGCCTAAGCAGCCATCGATTGCTGTTATTCCAAGAGCCATAACAGTTTCACATGTCGGTAGTTCTTCAGGATTGCACTCAAGAACTATTGCCTCATCGGGACAACCGCTGATTTCAATCTCGCCGTCGCCAATGAGCCATGTGAAGGTTACCGAGCAGGTGGATTCATTTCCACAGTCGTCAACTGCCATGATGCTGAATGTTCTGGTAGCAACGCACTCATCAATTACCACATCACCTGCTTCACAGCTGATCAGCAGATCTGCGGTTGTGCAGTTGTCGGTGATATCGAGCAGTTCGAGAGCATCAGCACATACGGGAGCATCCTCTCCTGTCCAGTCAACAAGATCGGTGGGGCAGCCTGCAATAACAGGTGCTTCCGTATCTTCTGTCCAGGTGTAGGTTACTTCCTCTTCGGTAGCATTTCCACAACCATCTTCAGCAGTGACGAGGAAGGTGAGGCTTCTCTGGCAGCCATCTTCAACCACTTCACCGGCTTCAACGGTTATTTCAACCTCTTCAGTGCAGTTATCGGTTGCTGAGCTGGCTTCTAATACGCTTTCTTCCGTAGGCAGCAGTTCAGGATTGCAACCGAGTGCAAGGTCGTCACCGGCAGGAACGGTAAGTTCGGGAGCCTCGGTGTCGTCTGTCCAGGTGTAGGTAACATGCTTAACTGTTTCGTTATCGCACTGGTCAGTTGCAATTACGGTGAATGTCTGAGTCTTCTGGCAGTTACCGGTGATTTCGCCGGCAATGGCAGTAATTTCAGGCAGACCGCAATTGTCGGTTGCTGAGCTGGCAATAATTACGCTCTCTTCGGTAGGCAGCATTTCGGGGTTACAACCAAGTACGAGTGCATCGCCTTGAGGTACGATCAGTTCGGGACCAACCAGGTCTTTTGTCCAGGTGAGCAGTACTTCCTTGCTGGAGGTGTTGCCACAGACATCGGTAGCTGTTGCAGCGTAAATCTGGAACCAGGTGCAGCCAAACTGCAGTGCAGGCAGTGTACCGGTTACGGTTACGAAATCGGTGCAGCAGTTATCGGCGAAGCTGAACTTCGGCCTCGGTACCGGATTGGGATTACATCCAAGATCGCCGCTTTCGAGCGTAGAGGTGATTACAGGAGGTATGGTATCGACACCCCAGGTGTAAACAACGGTTTCTTCAACGAAGTTGCCGCATTCGTCAGTTGCCCTGATGGTAAACGGCAGGCTGTTGATGCATTCCTGTTCAACAAGCTCACCCTGGACTACGGTGATTTCAACTTCACCACAGTTGTCGGTAGCCGAGCTGGCAAGTGCCACACTTTCAACAGTCGGCAGATCTTCCGGATCGGGGTTGCAGCCAAGTGCAAGATCTTCGCCTGAAGGTACGGTGAGAACAGGATCTTCGGTATCAACCTTCCAGGTGTAAACAACAGTTACTGTTTCAGCTTCATTGCCACACTCGTCGGTTGCATTGGCAACAAAACTTGCTGTCCAGGTGCAATCGTCAATCTGATAGGGGCCCTGAGGCTCAACATCAGCATAGAGCGTGTTGCAGCAGTTGTCGGTTACGGTAAATACAGGAGGTACGATGGTAGCCGGGTTACAGCCAAGATCAAGTTCATTGCCCGGGATGTTTGAAGTGATTACCGGCGGCTGGTCATCGAATGTCCAGGTGTAGGTAATGGTTACTTCATCGGCTTTATTGCCGCACTCATCGGTGTAGTTGGCCTTCCAGGTCTGGGTGTAGGCACAGCCGGTGTGTACCGGTCCGGTGGTGGTAACAACAGGCTCAAATGCTCCGTCGCAGTTATCGAATCCGGTAAATACAGGAGGTTCGATGACTTCGGGGCTGCAGATCAGGCTGCCACTCTGGTTTTCGGTGTAGATAACCGGTTTTACGGTATCTTCCTTCCAGATGTAGGTTACTTCGCAGGTCACCGGATTGCCTTCGGCATCGGTTACTGACAGGGTGAATGTCTGAGTGAGGAGACATCCGGCAAGCTCATCGATATCACCGGCTTCACACTCATATTCAACCTCGCCGATACATCCGTCAACGGCGGTAATGCCAAGTTCTCTCACATCGTCGCAGGTCGGACGGTCGGCATTGCACTCAAGTTCAATGACATCATCCGGGCAACCATGGAAAGTAATTTCGCCATCGCCCGTCAGCCAGGTGAAGGTTACAACGCAAGGTTCTGAATAATTACCACAGTCGTCGCCAATTACGATCGTAAAGGTCCTGGTAGCAACGCAATTTTCAACAGTGTACGGTCCATATGAACAGGTGTAAGAAAGTTTGTTTGCAGGAGTACAGTTGTCGCTGAAGGTAAGCAGGGCGCGTGCATCGTGGCATAGCGGCTCATTTTCACCTTCCCATACAACGGGTTCTGAAGGACATCCCTCAATTACAGGAGGAACATTATCCCTAACTGTGATAAGCTGAGTGACAGTGGTTTCATTGCCACAGGCATCTACTGCTGTCCAGCTGCGGGTAATGGTGTAATTACAGGGATAATTTCCTACCGGCTCACTGTCAACACCTTCAACTTCATCCTCATCCTCTGAGCAGTTGTCGGTAAAGACAAGGCTTATCATTTCAGGAACTGCGGTTGCACAGGCAACGGTGATATTTGCAGGTACATTTTCAAATACAGGGCCTTCATCATCAACTGTTCTAACCATATTCTGGTAAACATTGATGTAGTTGCCGCAGGCATCAGTTACCTTGTAGGTTCTGATAACCAGCTCAGTGCAACCTGAAAGTACAGGATCGCTGTCTTCAACGAAGGTTACTTCCGGTGTGCTGCAGTTATCCGATACATTGGGTACTACGGAAGGATTCGGTTCGGGGAATGTTCCGTTGCAGCCCTGCAGGACAATATCGGCAGGAGTACCGGCTGAAGGTTTAACATCATCCCTAACTGTGATAAGCTGAGTGGCAGTGGTTGATTTGCCACAGGCATCTACCGCTG
>LUZO01000197.1:7038-7673 GCA_001603685.1 Bacteroidales bacterium Bact_23 | reverse complement strand
ATAATTGCCGGCTGCAAGGCCAAGGAACTGATTGTTGTTCGACCAGGTTGCTCCGCCGTCAATGCTGTATTGCAGCGGTGCGGTGCCGCCCGAAGCTATGATTTCAATGCTGCCGTCGCTCTGGCCGCAGTTCTCATGGTTTGCAAGAACATCGTCGATGGATGCGCCGCCTATGCTGTTGATGATGACCGGATTCAGGGCGTAAACACTCTGGCAACCCGAAGCATCGAGTACCACAACATTGTAATTGCCGGCGGCAAGGCCGGTGAACTGATTGGCGTTCGACCAGGTTGCACCGCCGTCAATGCTGTACTGAAGCGGTGCGGTACCGCCCGAAGCGGTGATTTCAATACTGCCGTCACCCTGGCCGCAGTTCTCGTCTCCGGCAAGCACATCGTCGATGGATGCGCCGCCAATGCTGTTGATAACGACAGGATTTAGGGCGTAAACAGTCTGGCAACCCGAAGCGTCGAGTACCACAACATTGTAAGTGCCGGCTGCAAGGCCAAGGAACTGATTGTTGTTCGACCAGGTTACGCCCCCGTCAATGCTGTACTGCAACGGTGCTGTACCGCCCGAAGCTATGATTTCAATGCTGCCGTCGCTCTGGCCGCAGGTTTCATCTTCTGCAAGCA
>LUZO01000197.1:0-7033 GCA_001603685.1 Bacteroidales bacterium Bact_23 | reverse complement strand
GCCTGAAGCGGTTATGGTAATGCTGCCGTCGCTCTGGCCGCAGGTTTCGTCGGTTGCAAGCACATCGTCGATGGATGCGCCGCCAATGCTGTTGATGATGACCGGATTCAGGGCGTAAACAGTCTGACAGCCCGAAGCGTCGAGTACCGCAACATTATAAGTGCCGGCGGCAAGGCCAAGGAACTGATTGTTGTTCGACCAGGTCACTCCCCCGTCAATGCTGTACTGCAACGGTGCGGTGCCTCCTGAAGCGGTGATTTCAATGCTGCCGTCGCTCTGGCCGCAGGTTTCATCTTCTGCAAGCACATCGTCGATGGATGCGCCGCCGATGCTGTTGATGACGACCGGGTTCAGGGCGTAAGCGGTCTGGCAACCCGAAGCGTCGAGTACCACAACATTATACGCTCCGGCGGCAAGGCCAAGGAACTGATTGTTGTTCGACCAGGTCACTCCCCCGTCAATGCTGTACTGCAACGGTGCGGTGCCGCCCGAAGCGGTGATGGTAATGCTGCCGTTATCTTCATCACAGGTAGCATTCTGAGCAATTACCTCGTCGATGACCGGTGAATCCGGTCCCGTGATTGTTATATCTACATCTTCCTCCGAGGTACAGAGGCCAACGGTTATGGTCAGGTTTTCGTAAACACCGACTGCTGCGGTGACGGTAGCCGTTCCGCCCGTTACCACCACGCCGGTAAAGCTGCCGCCATCGTAATCAATTTCGTAAGTACCGTCAGGTACATTGGTGAAGGTAAATTCAATGCTGCCCTCTTCTCCGCAGTTCAAAGGATCAACTCCAACTGCAGCAAGCGTCGGGGCATCGGGCGAGGTAAGGGTTACCGATACGCCTGCATCCGAAGTACAGTTACCAACGGTAATGGTCAGATTATCATAGATGCCCGCTGCTGCGGTGACGGTGGCCGTTCCGCCTGTTACCGCCACGCCGGTAAAGCTGCCGCCATCGTAATCAATTTCGTAAGTGCCGTCAGGTACATTGGTGAAGGTAAATTCAATGCTACCCTCTTCTCCGCAGTTCAAAGGATCAACTCCAACCGCAGCAAGCGTCGGGGCATCGGGCGAGGTAAGGGTTACCGATACGCCGGCATCAGAGGTACAGTTACCAACGGTAATGGTCAGATTATCATAGATGCCCGCTGCTGCGGTGACGGTGGCCGTTCCGCCTGTTACCACCACGCCGGTAAAGCTGCCACCATCGTAATCAATTTCGTAAGTACCATCAGATACATTGGTGAAGGTAAATTCAATGTTACCCTCTTCTCCGCAGTTCAAAGGATCAACTCCAACCGCAGCAAGCGTCGGGGCATTGGGCGAGGTAAGGGTTACCGATACGCCGGCATCAGAGGTACAGTTACCAACGGTAATGGTCAGATTATCATAGGTGCCCGATGCTGCGGTGACGGTGGCCGTTCCGCCTGCTACCACCACGCCGGTAAAGCCGCCGCCATCGTAATCAATTTCGTAAGTACCGTCAGGTACATTGGTGAAAGTAAATTCAATGCTACCCTCTTCTCCGCAGTTCAAAGGATCAACTCCAACTGCAGCCAATACAGGGATTTCCGTTACCGTTAAAGTAATGATATCAGAGGTTGCAGGATTGTTGGTGGCACAGGTTTCATCCGACAGCAATTCGGCATATACCTGATCGCCATTTTGCGGGTTATAGCTGAATGACTCCGAAGTTTCTCCCGCAACCGCAACGCCGTTCACATACCAGGTATATTCAGGTGCTGTGCCGCCATTAACCGGGGTAGCCGTAAACAGCACTTCCTCACCGGCACATACCGAAGTAGCTGAAGCTGCAATGCTCACCTCCACTTCAAGAAGATCTTCAACCGTTATATAAACCGTATTCGAAGTGGCCGGGTTTCCGGTTACACAATCCTGATCGGACAACACACTGGCCTGAACCTGAACATTACCGGCCGGCACAAAGGTGTAAACCGGTCCGGTCTCACCCGGTACTATCACGCCATCGACCATCCACGAATACTCCGGATCGGTTCCTGTATTCGAAGCGGTAGCCGTTAGGGTTACCTCACTGCCGGCGCACACCGGATTCACATCCGCTGCAATGCTGATGCTCACAACGGCTGGAGGATTCACTGTTACTACAACTTCGTTTGATACCACCGGGCCGGGAACTGCACAGGTTTCATCGGAAATCATCTCCACTTCAACCTGATCGTTGTTTGCAGGCACATAGGTATAAGTAACCGTATGCACCAGCGGGTCGGGCACTCCATTTATCAGCCAGTTAAAGATCGGGTTGGGGCCGCCATTCACCGGCACTGCGGTGAATGTGGCCTCCGACCCCTCACATATATCGCCATTATCTACATATAGCGTTACTGAAGGCTGCACCAGTGGCGTTACAACAACCTCAAATATGTCGGATGTTGCAGGATTATTGCTGCCGCAGTTCACATCCGAATATAGCTGAACCGTTACCTGGTCGCCATTTAGCGGTACATAAGTATAGGTATTCTGAGCGCCCGTCTGGACTTCAACCCCGTTAACAAACCATGAAAAACCGGGATTGAGTCCGCCGTTAACCGGAACGGCCGTCAGAACTATCTCCTCCCCTTCGCACAAAGGATCCGGAGCGGCTGTTATCGAAACGGAAACCGGCAGCAACGGATCAACCTGCATCAGAATCGTTTCCGAAACAGCAGGATTACCGGTTGCACAGGATTCGTCCGACAACACCGTTACATATACTTCATCACCGTTATCCGGCGCATAGGTATAGCTGTTGTCACCACCGACATGGACCACAACCCCATTAACAAACCATGAAAAAACGGGGTTGGTTCCGCCATTCGTTGGCGTAGCCGTGTAAATCACATCATTACCTATACATACCGGATTCTGACTGGCCGTTATCGAAACACTTACCGGGAGGTTCTCAAGAACCGCAACTTCGCCGGTGCGTATTTCACCCAAACAGCCATCCGCTGAAGTTTCCTGAACCGTAATGACATAGGCGCCCGGGGTATCCCAGGTTACCGACAGCAGGTGGCCGGTTACCGGCTGAGCGATGCCGTTGATGGCCCAGTTGTAAACCGAACCCGGCGTTTCATCCACCCAGTAATTCTTGGTAGCCCCCACACATACGCTGTCGGGCATGGCTATCTGTCCGGAGAGCTGCAAAGCCCCCGACATCGCCATAACGACAAGCATGATATGTTTGAGAAACCTAACCATACGATTCATTCTTTAAAGTTAATACTTTCGCACAAATAAAACCACAAACTCAGTAAAGTTATTCTCTCTCTTCCGGGAGATCATGTTCGCCTTACCATTGAGCCTATCAGGCAAAAGATTCATATTCAATTGTTTTGTCAATTTCTAATTTTCATCATCATGGCGTTTGCCATGCTGACAACACTCCTGCAGCAATACGAGCCCGGCCATCCGGCGGCTTAACGCCGGCGCCATCCTTCGGGAACACTATGCCTGAACGGCCGCTCCCGGCAGGTAACAAAAGCCATTTTATGACATTTGTTTCGCTCATGATGCTTTAGGTTTATATTTCAAACACATACCATCCATCTGAAGGCACACCCCTTTTCCCGGCTTTACCGGGGGTAAAACCGCAGGCCGTAAATGGGCCGTGCAGAATTTTAGCTGAGGCAGTGCTTCTTTCATATCCGTTTTAGTTATGCCAGATGGGTGAGGTAGTGGGTGTCGGAGTTATAGTTAATGTTACAGGAGTCCTGGTCAAACTGTGGCAAGTACCTGAGGCATCAACAGCTTCTGCATAGTAGGTAACTGTACCAACAGCGCTTAAGCTAGGATTGGTAACAACATTGCCTCCAACTGCTGCATCATACCATACAATGGTAAAGCCAGCAGGTACTGTAGCTGTAGCTGTAATGGTCTGAATCGGATCCTGAGCACATGCACTAATATCTCCACCACTGATTGGTGCATCGGGAGCAGCGGTTATGGTTAATACTACAGCAGTCCTGGTAAGGCTGTGACAGGTACCGGAAGCATCAACAGCTTCTGCATAGTAGGTAACTGTACCAACAGCGCTTAAGCTAGGATCGGTAACAACATTGCCTCCAACTGCTGCATCATACCATACAATGGTAAAGCCAGCAGGTACTGTAGCTGTAGCTGTAATGGTCTGAATCGGATTCTGTTCGCATTCGGTGATGTCACCTCCACTAACCGGTGCATCGGGTGCAGCGGTTATGGTCAGGGTAACTGCTGTTCTGGTTGAACTGATACATCCACTACTTGAAATTACTGCTTCCGCATAATATGTAACTGTACCAACGCCACTTAAGCTAGGATCGGCAACAATATTGCCTCCAGTTGCTGCATCATACCATACTACTGTTACTCCTGCAGGGACTGAAACAGATGCAGTAATAGTCTGAATCGGATTCTGTTCACACTCAGTAATATCTCCATTACTTATAGGAGCATCCGGCAATGCATTTACAGTAACAATAACTTGAACCGTTGTACTACAATTATCCCCGTCGGTCTCTGTAAATGAAAGGGTATAAGTACCCGGTACCAACCAATGTACATTAGTTGCTGATTCTGTGGGATCGGTAATTTCCCAGTCAACTCCGGCAGTACCAGGGGTGATTTCCCATAGGAAATCATTATTAACATCTCCTGGATAAACAGCATAGGGCTCTGTTCCCAAACAGACTGCCTGTGTTGGGGTGTCAGAAGGCAGTCCTCCAGGCCCCTGCGCCATTAGTGCCGTTGTGGCAAAGAGCAGCAAAAGCAGCGTTAGCCATCTTGCGTAATGAATTTTTGTTTTCATGGTTTGTTAATTTTGGTTTGTTATTTGGTATTCAATTTTGTTTCATGGTTTACAGTCACTCACAGCATTGCCCGGATTCAGGCCGGGATGCCGTGCCGTTCAGCGGCCATTTGAAGTGTGTGTTTTTTGTTTTCATGGTGTTCGGTTTTTTATTTTTTGTTTCTTGTTTGTTTTCAGTTACTTATCGGTGCCAGATTGCTCCGGTTGCAGGTCGCGGGGTTATTGTTAATTCTGCCGCCTGCGAGGTTACAACGCAGTCGTTATTATCATCATCTGTGATGATGCAGCGGTAGCGGTATCCGTTCATATCCAGGGTAATTCCGGTAATTACAAGCGTTGCCGTCTGGGTACCGGAATATGGCGGGTTTTCGGTCAGGTCGGTCCAGGTATAGCCGCCGTCGGTGCTAACCTGCCACTGATAGGACGGGCTGCTGACATTGGTAACACTAACCGTAAACGACACATTGCCGCCTTCGCATTCGGTAACATCATCCGGCTCATCGGTTATCTGTCCGTTACATTCGTTCTCCCATGCACCCATGGTAACCGGTGCTACACGCACTCCGTTGTTGCCGAAGTCATCGTTTATTCCTCCCAGGCCGGTTAGTCCGGGCATTGCGGCATGAGGGATGTAATTAGGAGGATTGGTACCGCCGGGAGTGGTATAAACCGGATCAACACTGACTGAATGGGCATCTTGTGTACCCAGAGCTCCCTGCCAGTCAGCAAGAGTGGGATAAATTGTGCCCCCGTCATGCGGGCCGATATGTCCCACGGCACCGCCCAGGCCAGATGCATAGTAATTGTTGTAATCCAGATTTACGGTACCGGTCGGATTATTTTCAAAGCTAATGGCATAATGCCTGCCCGTTGCAGCGGCACCGCTATTTCTTCTGAAATTACTGAAAATATTATTCCGGTAATCAGGATTATTGGCACCATAGTAATTCCAGATGCCATAAGAGTTACTGTTGTTGGCAGCCGTTCCGGGAGCAATGCCGTCAATCATTACCGTATTGTAATAGACTCGGGCGGTATGGCCCGCGGTCTGTCCCATATCGTAAATTCCGCAAATGGTTCTTATAACTTCAGAAGAAGTTGTTAGGCTGATCAGATTGTTAAAAATCAGCAGATTGCTACCGGGACCAATGGCAATGCCGTACATATGTGATCCAACATTAGATGAGACCGCTGAAAGGCTGTGGATAAAATTCCTGTTGACCATCGAAACGCCATTTTCGAGGCCGGTGCCACTTACAATAAGCCCCGTAACCTGAAGCTGCCCATTCCCATAAGTACTGTTCAGGTTGTAAATGGAGTTACCGGAAGCGCTCAGGTAGCCGTTGCCATACACTACCATACCTATGACTGCAGCATTCTGCAGCACTCCGGTATTACCCAGATAAGAAGTGAGGTTACGGATGGTATTGTTATCGGCAACCGCCTGCTGCGATGCACCTATCCAGATACCACTGGTAATTCCGCCTGAAGCGACTGCATTGGTTCCATTATGGAGATTCTCAATAACATTATGCGAAGCAATGACAAAACCGCCGTTTCTGTTGTATCTGATACCTGTTACATCCTGGTCGCCGCTACCTGCAGGCGAAGACATGGCATAAAGGTTCAGAATATGGTTATTGGAGGCATTCAGAGGCCTGCCTTCGGTTTCATTCAGATGGGCAATGGCCCTCAGATGCATGGAGGAATTGTTTGAAGTATTTGTACGGATACCTCCTATGGTATTATTTCTGATAATACGATAGTTCGGATATGTCTGGGTAACCGACCGGTTGCTAATTCCGAAAAAGCTGCCTCCGGTTGCTCCGTTTGTTACCGTAATGGCAACGGCGCCCGGATCATTATCGTCGGTTCCGATGATATTGCCATCCGCCTCATCATTGCCACCCACAACTGAAGAGCCATCTTCAATATGGATTCCCGTCCAGTTGGCATTGCCACTGTTTGTCCAGTTAAATCCCCGGATAATATTGCCGGAAATTACGGAGGTGCTGGCAGGGTTTACGGTTTCATTCACATAAATTCCATAAAAGGGGTTGTTATTCCCGTTCTTGACCCAGGTACCAGCAGCCTGGGGAGCATTGCCTCCGATATAATTATTGGTAATGGCAATATTATATGCACTATAAGAATTACGATCTACATAAATGGGCCTGATATCAACTGAGCCAGTAGTAGTGATGGCGCCCGTCTCATAAAAAC
>LUZO01000196.1 GCA_001603685.1 Bacteroidales bacterium Bact_23 | reverse complement strand
GCATCACTCGTTGCTTGTGGTCCCAGTGCTGAACAGATTGCAGAACAGAAACGCCAGGATTCAATCCGCGTTGCTGATTCAATCGCACTCGTAGAAGCTGAAATGGCAAGAATCGCTGATTCAATTGCCGCTGCTGCTGCTGCTGACACTCTCGTTGTTGATGAGACTGTTGTTAAATAATCTGTACAAGAAAATAAAACAAAAAAGGAGGCAATCAGCCTCCTTTTTTGTTTTAAGGCTGCTTTAATGTCTTGAAAAGCCTTCATCAGGCTGCCATTTAGCAATCATCCTGAACTTGCAAAGAATGATGCAATAAAAATAAGCTCAGAAATACTGCTTTAGTCTATCTTTGTAATTGTATTCACAAAAGTTCCACCGGCCGCAGATTATGGAAGATATCCCCGCAACTCCTGAACCCTCATTCAAACAATTTAATTTTCATCCGTTAATCGCCGAAGGGCTGGATGCCATTGGTTTCGAAAAGCCAACGCCAATACAGGCCGAAATCATTCCCCTGATTCTCGAAGGCAGGGATGTAATCGGCTGTGCGCAAACCGGCACCGGAAAGACTGCTGCTTATTTGCTGCCTGTACTTCAGCGAATTATGGAAAATCCTGTAGAAGGCATCAATGCCATCATCATTGCGCCCACACGCGAACTTGCCCTGCAGATAGCCCAGCAACTTGAAGGCTTCAGCTATTTTATGGATATCAGCTCATTGCCTATCTACGGAGGAACCGATGGCATTGAATGGGAGCAGCAGAAACGGGCGCTTATCAGTGGAGTGGATGTGGTGGTGGCAACGCCTGGGAAACTTCTTTCGTTTCTGAATATGGATATCGCCCCGGTGGCTAATCTGCAGCATCTGGTGCTGGACGAAGCCGACCGCATGCTTGATATGGGCTTTTTTGATGATATCATGCGCATAATCAGTTATTTGCCCGAAAAGCGCAGTACCCTGCTGTTTTCGGCAACCATGCCGCCGCGCATCCGGGAGCTGAGCAAACGCATCCTGAAAAATCCCGGCGAAGTAAATATCGCCATCTCTAAACCGGCTGAAGGAATTCTTCAGATGGCTTACCTGGTGTACGACAATCAGAAAATACTCCTGCTGGCTTCGCTGATCAAAGGGCGCGATCTTCCAAGCGTACTTGTATTTGCTTCAACGAAGCTGAAAGTGAAATCCATCGCACGCGAACTGAAGGCCAAAGGCTTCAATGTCGCCGATATCCATTCCGATCTGGAGCAGGCAGAGCGCGAAAAGGTGCTTCTGCAATTCAGAAACCGGCAGATACAGATACTGGTTGCCACCGATGTACTCTCCCGTGGCATCGACATTGAAAATATCAGCCTGGTGATAAACTTCGATGTTCCCCACGATGCCGAAGATTATGTGCACCGTTCAGGCCGTACGGCACGCGCTGAACAGACCGGGATTGCCATTACCTTTATCAACGAGGAGGAGCTGTATCAATTCTCGCGCATCGAAAAGCTGATCGAAATGGAAGTGCGTAAGCAGAAGCCTCCCGCAGAACTAGGCTCTGCCCCGGACTACAACCCCAGACCGTTCAGATCAAAACCCAGCCGAAAGCCGATGAGAAAAGGGAGGAGATAAGAGAAGTTCTAATCCGCCGCGGCGGACGAATGTCAAATTTCTAAAAAGAGGTCAGAGGTAAGAAGTAAGAGGTAAGAGGTAAGAGGTAAGAGGTAAGAGAAGTTCTAATGACAAATGTCAAATTTCTAAAAAGAGGTCAGAGGTAAGAAGTAAGAGGTAAGAGGTAAGAGGTAAGAGGTAAGAGAAGTTCTAATGACAAATGTCAAATTTCTAAAAAGAGGTCAGAGGTAAAAGTAATCCGCCGCGGCGGAGATAAAAGTAAAAAGTAAAAAGTACCCGCCAGATGCGGGCTCAGATATTGGAATGCGCCGCCAGGCGCTTAAGATCTTCAAATGCACCTTCAGGCGCTTCAAATCTTCAAATCTTCAAATCCGCCGCAGGCGGTTCAAATTTTCAAATGCGCCGTTAGGCGCTGCAAATCTTCAAATCCGCCGAAGGCGGGTCAAATGCGCCGCCAGGCGCTTCAAATCTTCAAATCTTCAAATCCGCCGCAGGCGGTTCAAATTTTCAAATCTCAAACATCCATTCCCGGGTCAATATCCGAGGCATACTGGTAGATTCCCCCTTCCAGGATACTTAAATCCTTGATTTTGAGTTTGTCTTTCAGGTAAATGTAAACCTGTTCACTTTTTATGCCGTAAATACAGTAAACCACGGTTTTTTTTGCCGGATCAATTTTATCGAGCATATAGGGCAGCTCGAGCTGCGGCATGGAAACGGCGCCCGGAATATGGCAAGCATCGTATTTCTCGGTTTCGCGGGTATCGATAAGCGCAAAATCGGTTTTGCTGTCAATCAGCGCTTTAAGTTCTTTTGGCGAAATAAATTTCATCTTTTTCCGTGCGTTTAAGGGTTGTTTACAGGTTGAATTTGTCGGATTCGATTATATGCGTGCCATCGCTGCCAAATGCGGCTCGAATCATAGCTTTTGCAACATCTGCAGCATGTACTGAGCGGTATTTCTTCAGTCTGCCACACAATAGCGGGTTGAACGCCTTCATGGCTACCTTGCCCCACTCTTCGGCCATACGGTATTCCTTGCGTATGCCCAGCAGCATCGATGGCCTGATGATGCTCAGGTTCCGGAATGAAAGCTGCTTAAGCGATGATTCGGTCATTCCCTTGGTTCTGAGGTAAAAGTTCCGCGAACGGGGATTTGCCCCCAGCGACGAAACATATACAAATGAATGGACACCCGCTACTTTCGCTGCCTGAGCAATCTTCACCACCAGGTCATGGTCGGTTTCAAAGAATTTCTTCTGCGTTCCCGCTTTCTTAATGGTGGTTCCGATGGAGCAGAACAGATGATCGCCATTTACTGCCTCAGCCACTTCATCAAATTTTTCCGGATCGAAAATGACCAGTTCGGTTTTTTGTCCCATCAGCTTTATGGGTTGCCGGCTGAATATGATCACTTTACCGTATCGCTCATCCTGACTGAGGTATTCGGCAACGAAACCTCCGGTAAGTCCGGTGGCGCCGAAAACCAGTGCTGTCAGAGGTGTATTGTTTCCCATGCCGGATTGTAATTTTTTATGAATTATGCCGCCTCATTATGCAGTTTTCCTCTTTTCATCGAGAAAAAGGTGCCGGCAATGCAAAGTAGTGCAAATACAATAAATGAATAACGAATGCTTAACAGCAGCCCTTCGGTATTTTCCGCAGTGGCTCCTGATTTGCCCATTACCAGTGCAATCACCATCATACTGATGGTCATGCTCATGGTTTGTCCGGTCATCCTCATGGTTCCGAGGGTTGCCGAAGCAATGCCATACTGCTGCGGTTCAACCGAACTCATTACCGCATTGGTGTTTGGCGATGAAAACAGCGCAAAACCAAGCCCCAGAAAAGCCTGTACGACAACAATAAGGACGATACCGGTTTCAGCATTCAGAAAAGCAAAGGCAGCCAGGCCAACAACCGTAACCCCCATTCCGATGGAAGCGACGATAGCGGGTTCAATCCGGTCACTCAGCTTTCCGGCCAATGGCGAAAATACCGTCATCACAACCGGCTGAGCCATCAGGATGAGCCCGGCCTCGCCCGGTGAAAGGTTCTTAACCTGCTGAAGATAAAAACTCAGCAGGAAAACAAGGGCAAAGGTGGCGCTGTAATTGATGAATGCCGCAAGGTTTGAAAAAATAAAGACCTGATTTCCCGTGAAGACATTGAACTGCAACAGCGGATCGGCCACTTTATGCTCAATCCTGATGAATACCCAGAGCAGAGCCAAACCGCTAATCAGGAAAATTACTCCGCGAGTTGAGGTAATTTCGGGAAATCCGTAGATAACGGAAGCAAGTCCAAGCCCATAGAACAGGCTTCCCCAGATATCGAAAGGGGTGGGATCGCCTCTCTTTTTGTCGTTGTCAATCTTGATGGCTACAATGGGCAGGGTAATCAGGCTTAGAATGGAAACCAGGTAAAAGATGCTTCGCCATCCCAGAATTGAGGTCATGTACCCTCCGAGGGTAGGCCCCAGGCTCAATCCAAGGTAAACGGCGGCCACATTGATACCCAGCACCCTTCCGCGGTCCGATTTGGGGTAAGCCGAAGTGAGGATTGCAATGGCGGTGGCATAAACCATCGCCCCGCCTGCGCCATTTACAAAGCGTGAAATCAACAGAACGGTTTCCGTTCGGGCAATCGCCGATACAAAAGCCGATAGGATGAAGAAAATAATCCCCAGCATGTAAAATTGCTTGCGGCCGTATTTATCCGACAGCCGTCCGAACGGAAGCAGGAATACCGCCGCCGCCAGCAGATAGGAAGTGCTTACCCAGCCAAGTGCCAGGGTGTTCATATTCAGCTCTTTGCCCATTTCGGGCAAAGCAATGTTGATGGCCGATCCCATGAACGGGGTCAGAAAGGAACTGAGGGTGGTTACAAACAATACGGTTCTCCTTGCTGTCATCCGGCCTGCCTTTCGGGTATTTGTATGGTTGATTCCATCGCGAATAATC
>LUZO01000195.1 GCA_001603685.1 Bacteroidales bacterium Bact_23 | reverse complement strand
GAGGAATATCTGACTAAAAAAAAATCAAATAAACGCACCCAGAAACTAACAAAACATTAACTAAAATCCGACTTTTCAGCAGATTTCAGTCTCTCTTAAAAATGAAACTGATTCTTTACTACAGACACAGGCAGCCAACCCTATTTTGCAAGTTTCAGCACCGTTCCTCTTTCCGGTTCGTGCCCCTGCTGCATTCCGTTCAGCTTGTACAGCGATTTCAGCTTAATGCCGTAGAACTGCGAAATATCCCTCATACTCTCCCTCGCCGAAACCGTATGTCGTTTAATGGCGCCCTTTTTCTTCTTTGGGGTAATATAGATGGCCTGGCCATCGGTAATGGTTTCATTCTTTCCTAACTCATTGTATTTCAACAGCTGGAATCCGTGAATCCCAAAATCTTTTGCAATGGAATGCACATCATCACCGGCGCGGGCAAAAATCAGCTTCGTCCCGTTGTTCATATAAACGGCGCGGTTACCGTCAGCAACTTCCAGAAACTTCACATTCGACGGGTTAAGCTGAATGCCGGATGCAACGGAAGCGGGCGGCGGAGTTGCGGCACTTCCCTTCTGAGGCTTGTCCTTTGCCACATACGGCCCGGCCGGAGCATTATCATAGATATGGAGTTCGTTCTCCTCAATAATTCTGATCAGGATTTCCGCATAACGGGGATTGGTAGCGTAGCCGGCGCTTTTCAGCCCATGCGCCCAGCCCTTGTAATCCTTCACATCCAGATCGAACAGCCTGGCATAGCGCGGCCTGGTGGTGAGAAACAGCGAATGATCGCTGAACGACTCTTCCACCGTATTGTATTTACGGAAACACTCGTTTTTGGTGTCGTCGTCCATTACATAGGTCATCCCGGTCCACTCCTTGTGGCATTTGATGCCGAAATGGTTGTTGGCGTTCCTTGCCAGCTCCGAATTGCCCATTCCCGATTCAAGGATCCCCTGCGCAAGGGTTATGCTTGCGGGAATCCGGTATTCATGCATCTTTTTTATGGCAATATCGCGGTATTTCTCAATGTATTCACTGTATCCGGGGTTGCGCGAAGCGGGTTGCGCAACGCCAAAAACAGCCAGCGAAAGCAAAATCAGGGAGACAAGGATGATCTTTCCGTTTCTCATTACAGAAGGCATTTTTTTTCATCGCAAAGATACATATACTACGCTAAATCAGGCAGAATATCTCTCCATTCCGGTATTTACGCATTTCTTTTCCCGAAGTCGCCATTTCCTGAAGAATATATTAACGACCAATCGCCAAATTTTGTATTTTAGTGCTGCCAAAAAGCAGTACTCCCTATTTGCCCGATTATGAAGCAGCAACCAAGCATTCTCATTGTTGAAGATCATGTAAAAATGGCCGATTCAATCAGCAACGGTCTGGAAGAAAACGGTTTCAAAACTGAAGTTGCCTACGACGGCTTCATCGGCAAAAGAATGGCTGATTCGAAAGAATATGACCTGATTATTCTCGACATCAACCTTCCGCAAATCAATGGCTACGAATTGTGCACGATGATCAGGCAAAAAAGCCCGTCGGTACCCGTCATCATGCTTACTGCCCTGGGAAGCACCGACGACAAATTGCTGGGGTTTGACAAAGGTGCCGACGACTATATCGTAAAGCCTTTTGAATTCAGGGAACTGCTCGCCCGCATCAAAGCGCTGCTGAAACGCTCACTGCCCGAAAACAAAAACGAAAACATCCTGAGGGTCGCCGATCTCATTATCGACCTCGATGCCATGTCGGTAAAAAGAGGCGACAAATCCATCGAACTGACGGCCAAGGAGTTCGCTCTGCTCGAATATCTCGTCAGAAATAAGGGAAAAGTGGTTTCGAAAGCCGATATTGCAAAAAAGATCTGGAACATCAACTTCGACACCGGAACCAATGTTATTGAAGTATATGTCAACTTTCTGCGCAAGAAAATTGACAAGGATTTTCCGGTTAAGCTCATCCATACCCAGATTGGCATGGGGTATATATTAAAGGAGTCGTAGCCGTATGCAGATCAGAACCAGACTCAGCCTTCAGTTTGCCCTGATCGTGGGCAGCATCCTGGTAATTTTCTCGGTAATGATTTATACGCTTTCCGCCAACTACCGCAAGCAGGAGTTTGCCGACCGTTTGCGTGAAAAAGCCATCAACACCGCCAAGCTGATCATAGATGTAAAGGAGATCAACCCCGAGCTGATGCGTATCATCGACAGTACCAACTACAGCTCGCTGGAGAATGTTGAAGTGATTGTATATGACTACTTTAAGCGCTATCAGCTATACAGATCGGGGAAAGGGCCGGGGCTTGAGGTTACGGAAGAACTTCTTGCCAAAGCCCGGAAAAGCGATGAATTCAGGTTCAGCCAGGGCAACCGCGAGGCGGTGGGAATTCTCTACACCAACGGATTGCGCCGTTTCGTGGTACTGGCATCGGCCACCGATACCTATGGACTTACCAAACTCAACAACCTGCTACTGATCTTGCTGTTAGGGCTACTGGTTTCCATCATCATCACCATCATAACCGGCCTTTTCTTCTCGCGGCAGGCGCTGAAACCCATTTCAGAAGTGGTACATCAGGTCTCCACCATCACGGCATCCAACCTTGAACAGCGCGTGGACGAAGGCAACGGCACCGATGAAATCGCGCGGCTTGCCATCACTTTCAATGAGATGCTCGGCCGCATTGAGAAAGCATTCCAGATGCAGAAAAGCTTTGTTTCGAACGCTTCGCATGAGCTGAGAACTCCGCTGGCATCCATAACAAGCCAGATTCAGGTGGCCCTGATGAAGGAGCGCGGAAGCGAAGAGTACAGGAAAGTGCTGGAATCGGTGCTGGAAGATACCCGGAGCCTGACCAGGCTTGCAAACAACCTGCTTGAGATAGCACGCGCCGAACAGGACCTGCAGCACATGAAAACAACCCCGGTAAGGCTTGACGAACTGCTGCTTCAGACTCAAAGCGAAATCGAAATGATGCATCCCGAATATGAAATCGAGACCATCATCAACGACAACACCGGCGATGAAACGGAGCTTTCGGTTCACGGAAACGAAAACCTGCTGAAGCTCATCTTCATCAACCTGCTCGACAATGCCTGTAAATTCTCGGAAGGAAAACCGGTAAACGCCACCCTGGAATACAACCCGGACTTCATCACTTTTGTGGTAAAGGATCAGGGTATTGGCATCAGCGCCGAAGATCAGACCCGGATTTTTGAACCGTTTTTCAGGGCCGAGAATGCAAAAAACCATCCCGGCCACGGCGTCGGCCTTTCAATGATCGACAAGATCGTAAAGATGCACGGCGGGTCCATCGCTCTGAAATCGGAACCCGGAAGCGGAACCACCATGACGGTTAAACTACCCTACAACCACTAAACTGCAACCATGGACATCTTACTTAAATACTTCCCCGACCTCACCCCGCATCAGATTGAATGCTTCAGGGCAATGCAGCCGCTTTATGAGGAGTGGAATGCAGCCATCAATGTCATTTCGCGCAAGGATATCGACCGCCTTTACGAACGGCACATCCTCCATTCGCTGGGCATTGCCAAAGCCATCAGGTTTGCGCCCGGCACCTCGGTGATGGATGTAGGTACCGGCGGCGGATTCCCCGGAATACCGCTGGCTGTAATGTTCCCTGAGTGCAGCTTTCTGCTGGTGGATTCCATCGGAAAAAAAATAAAGGTAGTCAATGCCATTGCCTCCGCCCTTGGGCTTGAAAATGTTACCGCCCTGCAAAGCCGGGCCGAAGAGATCACTGAAAAATTCGATTTTATTGTTAGCCGTGCGGTGACCTCTCTTCCCGAATTCACCTCATGGATACGGAAGAATATTCACAAAAGAAGCATCAATCCCCTGCACAACGGAATACTCTACCTGAAAGGGGGCGATGTCACGGAAGAGCTGAAGCAGTCGGGCGGCAAATACCAGGTTTATCACCTCGACCGCTATTTTTCCGAACCATTCTTTGAGACCAAATCGGTGATTCATCTCTGGTTTTAACGAACCGGGCAGCAATAAAACCCGGTTTACCGCCGTTTTACCGGTGGTTTTTTCATCAAAAACACTAATTTAGCTGCCTGTTTCCACAGCATTAACATTAATCATTTTAAATACAATCCATTATGAGCAATCCCGTTCAGAATCTCGAGCCAAAAGCAGTGTGGCAGCACTTTTACAGCCTTACTCAGATTCCCCGCCCCTCGAAAAAAGAGGGCCGCATCATTGAATTCATGAAGAATTTCGGCCATTCACTCGGTCTGGAAACCATTGTTGATGAAGTCGGCAATGTGATGATCCGCAAGCCGGCCACCCCCGGTATGGAAAACCGCAAAGGGGTGATTCTTCAGGCGCATCTCGATATGGTTCCGCAGAAAAACAGCGATAAAGTTCACGATTTCGAGAAAGACCCCATCGAACCTCAGATTGACGGCGAATGGGTAAAAGCCAACGGTACCACCCTTGGCGCCGACAACGGCATGGGTGTGGCAGCCATCATGGCAGTACTTGCAGCCAAAGAGATCGAGCACGGCCCCGTTGAAGGGCTTTTCACCATTGACGAAGAGAGCGGCATGACCGGCGCTTTCAACCTGCAGCCCAACATCCTGAAAGGCGATATCCTGCTCAACCTCGATTCGGAAGACGAAGGCGAACTCTACATCGGCTGTGCCGGCGGCGTTGACGGAAACTTTGAATTCCCCTTCAAAAAAGTAGCTCCCGAACAGGGAACCATTGCCTACAAAATCAATATCAGCGGACTTAAGGGCGGCCACTCCGGCCTCGATATCGCCCTTGGACGCGGCAACTCATGCAAAATCCTGACCCGTCTGCTGTGGCACGGCGTTCACAAGCATCAGCTGAGACTCTCCTCACTCGAAGCCGGAAATATGCGTAATGCCATCCCCCGCGAAGGATATGCCATTGTTACCATCCCCGAAAAGGAGAAAGCGAATTTCGAAAAATGCCTCCCCGATTTTGCCGCCACCATCAAGGCTGAGCTTTCGGTAACCGAACCGGGACTTCAGATTACCGCCGCTCCCGTTGCCATGCCCGATTTCCTGATGGATGAAGATACCCAGAACCGCATGCTCCGCGCCGTTTACGGCTGCCCCAACGGCGTTATCCGCATGAGCGACGCCATGGAAGGGCTGGTTGAAACATCTACCAACCTCTCGATTGTAAGAACCGAAGGCGAAACCGTGAAGGTAATCTGCCTGCTCCGCAGTTCGGTAAACTCGGCCAAGAAAGACCTGACCGTGATGATGGGCAGCATTTTTGAGCTGGCCGGCGCAAAAGTTGAGTTCGAAGGCGAATATCCGGGATGGAAACCAAACCCCGATTCAGCCATTCTGAAGACCATGCAGCAAGTGTACAACAACCGTTTCGGCAAAATTCCCGAAATCAAGGCAATCCACGCCGGACTTGAGTGCGGGCTGCTGGGCGCCGTTTACCCGAACTGGGACATGATCTCCTTCGGCCCCACCATCCGTTATCCCCATTCGCCCGACGAAAAAGTGAATATTGCATCGGTGGATAAATTCTGGATTTACCTGAAAGAGACACTGAAAAATGTGCCGGCAAATCCGGTTGCTTAACAACTGACTGATCAGCGGGTTACTTAACCCGCTGATTTTTTGATTATTATAAAC
>LUZO01000194.1 GCA_001603685.1 Bacteroidales bacterium Bact_23 | reverse complement strand
TTTTCTTTCAATTCTTGTTAGCAGTCCGTAGGGGAATCGAACCCCTGTTACCAGGATGAAAACCTGGCGTCCTAACCCCTAGACGAACGGACCGTGTTTTTTCTCGTTTGGGACTGCAAAAATACAACTAATTTTTAATCTACCAAACACAATGAATTTTTTTTTTGATTTTTTTTCTGCATCAAAAAATATTTATTTTTTAAAATACTCTGTAATGTATTGATACTATGAATACTATATTACAGGTCATCCCTTTGTTTAAATTCTTCATGGTCAGCCTGAAATCTGAATCCAAGCCTTTTGCCGGTTCTGAGCTTCATGTTTTCGATGGAAGCCTGCATTTCCGAAACGGTAACCTCCTTTACCTGATCGTAAGGCGGCGTCAACAGGTCGAAATTGGTGGTATATAGAACAGCCGATTCGATGATCTGCCGTGCTGCCTCCTTCGACATCACCGAAGTGGCAAAATTGTTGTACAGCATCCCGATCTCCCGCTTCCCTTCGATAAAATAGTGCATATCCTTGTTGATAAACACCCTGCCAATCATATATCCCAGGTCGTTGATGCGGTTATAGCGGAATGAATCGGCAAGAAAGTTATAGATGTTGATTACCCCGCAATATGAACGATCCTTATCTTCGTTGATATAGGTCGTCTTCATTACTTCGTGCATACGCGAGAACTCGAAAATATTGGTATGCATCATAAAAATCAGGATATCCCCGCCAAAGACCAATTCATACTCAAACTCTCCCCTATCGCGGAATTCAAACGGAATCTGCTTCTGGTTGCCGTTATATTTATCATTGTATTCCGTAACCATACCGTGGATGACGCTTTTGAACATCCTGAATACCGTAACTGTATTCTGATACACTACCTGCTTCATCATTGATTTTCCACGAATTACCTCAAATATAGAGTTGTCCGGCTTGTTTTCTTCCATAACTTTTACATGATTAGGTATGAATAATTGGTCGGTTTATATTTAATACAAAGCTATTCGAAAAATTGGATTGGCAACCGGAAAAGCAAGAAATACCGGAAAAAAGATAAAAACAAATCCAATCAAACATCTGCAACAGCCTGCATTATTACTGAGCCGGACAGATAATCAGTCATATAGCCGATAACAGGAAAGCGGAATTATTCAAAAGTAAACGACAGCAGAAATAACTTAGAATTAAGTTTATCGATTGCTTCAGTATAGATATTGCCTTCGCGTTTCAGGATATCGCGTAATCCGTACGACATTTTCAGCTCAACGCCGAATTTGAAATAGGTGGTATAGAAATCCAGGCCACCGCCAATTTCACCATAGAAGTCGTTTCGGTTTATGGCTACATATATATTATTGTTCTCCTCCTTTTTCTTCGAATCGCTGGCCAGGTCGAGGGCATACTTGGCACCGGCCAGCCAGTACGGCCTTACATTATTGAGCCTGCTGCCTTTATATTTTATATGCAATGGGAATTCAACAAAGGTGGATTGCAACTTTTTCGAGACAAACACCCTGCTTCTCTCTTTGTCGAAGTCGGTCAGGATGGCATATTCCAGGTCGCGTTCGCCGAAAGACAGTGATGGAATAAACCGCAGGTCGAAATACTCTCCCATTTTCAAATTTGAAACAATTCCGATGGTAAAGCCAAACGCCGGCTTATGCTCAACCCCCAGCAGCCAGGCTGAATCGGAATACAGGTCGGGCGTCTCCAGCGAATTGTAACCTCTGTTTTGAAAGCCGGGTTGTGTTTTAATCGAAAACAGCATTTCATTCATCCCGAGAATAAACCCGAAATGATAGGGTGCGAAGTCATATCCCTGAAGATTATGCACTTTTGCCCGCTGAGCAGATGCGGAGGGATGAAGGAATGACAGTAAAACAGCAGCAGTTATTATAAATACGATATTTCTACGCACAAGTCTGATTTTTTGTTCATAACGGCATTTCAACGACTTTATTTTAATTTCCTGAAATGCAAATCAAATATTGGTCATTTCAATTTTCATCCTGATTAACCAGCAGTTCCAGTGCTTCTTCGAACAAGCGCTGACGATCAACCGGAACAACACCCACATACTCACACACCAACCCTCCGGCAATGTTCGATAAGGCAGCTGTGAGGCGATTCGGGACTTTCAGCGCCCTGCATAGCGATGCCACGCTAATCACGGTGTCGCCTGCTCCCGAAACATCGGCAATATGCCGAAGATGTGCCGGGATATGAACCTCTTCTGCCTTTGCGCCAGACTTATCGCTTAAAAATACGCCATCTTCCGAAAGGGTGACCATTACAGAACGCACTTCCTGGTCCGTATGCAACATATCGGCAGCCGAACGGATAGCAGCAAAATCGCCCCGGTTGATTTCGAGTTTCAGGCCTTCCCTGAGCTCTTTCAGATTGGGCTTAAACAAATCCACCCCACGAAAAGCATCGAAGTTCCTTTTCTTGGGATCCACCGTTACCGGGATGTTTTTTGAGTTGGACAGCTCAATTATCCTGCCGATGATGTCGCGGGTGAGCACTCCTTTGTTGTAATCCTGCAGAATCACCACGGCAATCGGCAGCGTATCCATCAGATGGCGAACCTTTTCAATCAGAAGCGCTGAATCTTTTTCATTCAGGTCGGTATCTATCTCTTCGTCCACCCTCAGCATCTGGGTTTTATTGCCTATAATCCGGAATTTGGTGGTGGTGATTCTCTCCTTGCTCTGAATTATGCCCTCTCCGGAAATGCCGTGTTCGTTCATCAGCTGGATAAATTCACTTCCCTTAAAATCGTTGCCAATAATGGAGCAGAGCACCGGAACCGCTCCCAGCGCACGGATGTTCAGAGCCACATTTGCTGCACCGCCGGGCAGGTTTTCGCGTTTGGTAAGCTGAACCACCGGCACCGGAGCCTCGGGTGAAATGCGCTCGACCTTTCCCCACAAGTAAGCATCAATCATCACATCTCCAACAATCAGGACATGCTTTCCTTCAAAATCACTAAAGAGCTTCTCTATGGTATGTCGGCTGGTAATCATGCTGTTTCAGTTTACAGGGCACGGCCCCAAATGGCCTGCAAAGATAAATATTCGGCTGATATTAACGAAGTCCGCAAAACGGCAATATTCACCCCTGCCAATTCGTCTATTCAAAAAAATCGTGGTTGAAATTGACCAGGTAAACCTCAGTGGTGGAGCGGGTCAGCGCGGTATAAAGCCATCTGATAAATCCTTCATCCACCATATCGCTGGTCAGATAACCATGCTCAATAAAAACGGCATCCCACTGTCCGCCCTGTGTCTTGTGACAAGTAAGCGCATAGGCGAATTTCACCTGAAGAGCATTAAAATAGGGATTGTTGCGCACCTTCTCAATCCGGCTTTTTTCGGAGCCCACCTGTACATAATCGAGCATAATTTCATCAAACAACTTCTGCATCTCATCCTGAGGCAAATTTGCAGTTGTGGAATTCATGGAGTCGAGCAGCAGCTTTACCTCAATTACCTCCTCTTCGGGATAGTCAATCAGTTTTATGCTTGCTTCGGCAAACCGGAATCCGTACATCTCGCCGATGTGGCTGATTCGCCTGACCTCCGCCATGTCGCCGTTGGCGATAAAACCGGCTTTTGCTCCTTCGGGGAGCCAGAAATAGTTGTTCCGGGTAATCATAATGATGTCGCCGGACGAGAGCTCTGTTTCCCTGAAAAGCAGCCTGGCACGCACCTCATTGTTGAACAGGTTGGCACGCTTGTTCGAGCGGGTGATGATGGCGGTGTTTTCAATGCCAAAACGGGAGTAGCACGAATTGAGGGCATCTTCGAAGGTAGTGCCGTCAATCATGCGGATGTCGTTGAATCCGTTGAGGTTGAAAAATGGCAGTGCCACCCCCGCCCCCAGCTTTCTTCTCAGTGCGGTGGCATTGGTAAGGATACCGCTTTCAAGCGACTGGCGCACCACTTCGTGCAGTTCATAAGTGGTTGTATCCAGATGGTACTTTTTTGTCAGAATCTCCTGGTCGAGCGCCGGACTTTCGTTATCACCCACCGGAGGAAGTTGTGCGCTGTCGCCGATTAACAGCAGCCGACACCCCTCACTGCCATACACATAGGCAATCAGGTCGTCAAGCAGGTCGCGGCCCGAAAATGTGCCATTATCGCCCGAACCGCCGGCTCCGGGAATCATCGAAGCCTCATCTACGATAAAAAGGGTGTATTTGTGCGGGTTGGCCGAAAGCACCATCTTCGTACCCCCATCGCTGTCGGCAATGGTTTTGTAGATTTTCCGGTGAATGGTCAGTGCCTGTTTCTTCGAATATGACGCCAGCACTTTGGCAGCCCTGCCGGTGGGCGCCATCAGCACCGACTGAAGGCCCGCCAGCGGAAGCACCCGCACCAGCGCACTCACCAGCGATGTTTTGCCGGTTCCCGCATATCCGCGAAGCAAAAAAGCCGGCTGGCTACGGGGTTTTGCAGGTTCGGTAACGAATGTACTCAAAAGCCCGATCAGCTCCTGCTGGCCGGCCGTGGGCTCATGCCCGAGTTCCTTAAGTATATTATCGGCCAGAAGCCGTGTATCCATTTCAATCATAGTCATTGTTCCTTATCAGAAAGGATATCCGATTCCAAAATTCCAATTAATATTTTTCAGCTGAAACTTCCCCGGCCTGAACCAACGGTTATTTTCCAGTTGTCCGGGATCATATACCGGTAAACCGCCATCAATTCTGAAGACGAAGAAACTGAAATCGAAGCGGAAACCGATTCCGGTATCGAGCGCAATTGATTTTGGCAGGTTCCTGAATTCCAGCTTACCGCCCGGGAAGTCTTCATTTTCCTTTAACAGCCATACATTGCCGGCATCCACGAACAGCGATCCGTTCAGAAAACTCTGAACCGGGAAACGATATTCGATATTGGCTTCGAGCCAGAAATCGCCCACGCGTTCAAATCCCGATTTCACCGGTTTGTAATATTCACCCGGCCCCACGGAACGCAGGGGCCAGCCGCGCAATCCGTTGGCGCCTCCGGCAAAAAAGGCTTTCTCGAACGGCAACACGGAGGAATTCCCATAAGGAACACCAACCCCAATGGCTGCCCGGTAGGCCAGTTGCTGCTTCGCAATAAGTGTCTGATAAAATCTGAAATCAATATCTGTCCTGAAATATTGGGCAAACCTGATTTTGAACAGCCTGAAGTTACCCTCCGCATCAAGGGGCACATCGGCCAGATGGCTGTACAGATTGAGCAGGTTGCCGGCAGTTTCGAAATTTGCCCTCAGAAAGAAGTAATCCTTGCCGCCCGAAAGATTCTGATTATTAAAGATGTAGGAATACCTCATCGCCATAATCAGGTGACTGGTATATTGATGCAGAAAGCGGGGGTCTTTCATGCTGTTGAGAAAGGCGGTAAAAACGCTGTCGCGCTCAATACCAACAAGGCTCAGATCAACCGGCGAAAAGAGATGGCGGGTGGTTTCCGAGCTATACCAGTCGTATCCGAATGAGAAATTGCTCAGAAGCCTGGTGTAAAAAGTGCGTTGCTGGTAGTTGCCTGCAAGGGCTATGGTCGTTTTCGAGCGGTAAGTATTTCTAAACCTGTTTATTTTGAATGGACCCAGCAGGGTATTGAAATCGATGCTGGTTTCAATACCTCCTTCTATGGAATTGAAAATGGTTTTACGCTTTTCCCCGGTTTCAAGCCCGTAGTCAGGCCCCACTTCAAAGCCTCCCCTCAGTTTCAGCCTGAAAGTTTCGGCTCCTCTGAAGATATTCCGGTTATGGTAGTTAACGCCTGCGCCAAGCCCCACAAAGCCACCGGCATTCGTGGCTTCAAGTTCGGTATTGATCATGGAAACAGGGCGGCGCACCATCCGGATATCGCAATCGAGCATGGAAATCCCTGTCGGCTGAGCCTCAGGTGCAATTTTCGCCGGATTCAGGTTTATCGATACAAAACGGCTCAGCCCAAGGTTCTGAAGACGGTTATAGGTCAGATTTATACTCTGCTGGTTGTAGGCCATTCCCGGTGTAATGAACAATGAACGGTACAAAGCCGCAGGCCGTATGCGCAATTCACCTTTATAAATAAGGTAGAAATCCGGAGTCTGCCGGGCCAGCGAGTCCTTAGCCTTTGAATACGCTATGGTGTCGCTTTTGATGATGGTATCAACCAGCATCTCAGGCGAACTGAAATTTACAAAGATGTCGTTTATGAAATAACGCTGATGCCGTTTATACTCAACCAGTTCAGGGTTAAGCGCCGATTTTGTCCGGACATTCTCTACCCTGACTTTAATATCAGCCCTGCCATATTCTTTGGTTGTATCGACCTCGAACAGGATATACTCGCGTGAAAACGCATAATACCCGGCCTCCTTCAGCACATGGGTTATGCGTTCGCGTTCGTCGCGCATCAGATAGGCATCGTATTGCTTTCCGGAAACCAGCAGTTGAGCCGTTTCTTTTTTTCTAAGGAAATATTGCAAACTGTCATCCGTAACATCATACTCAATTTTCCCAAAACGGAAGGGCTCTTTGGTAATGGTCCGGTAACGAACAAACGCCTTTGCGCCTTTCAGCTCAATTGTGCGTGCAACATCCGCCCCGAAATACCCTTTATTATTCAGATAGACCCTCATCGGAGTCAGGGAGTTATCGACCAGTGATGAGTCGAGCAGCACCGGGGTGGTTGCAATATGCTTTCTGATCCAGCGCTTCAGTTTACGGTCCTTTCCGCCAGCAGTAAGGTCGTAAATAAATATTCCCGGCCTTATCAGCCCCATAAACTTCCGGTTGGGCTTTGGCTGGGCAAAATTCAGCAAATCACCTGAATTGATACCTGACCGGTCGGTTTTAACGCTATGGCCGCCCATCAGATAACCACCGCGCTTCTGAACCTTCCTTGCAGGGCTACACGCCGAAAACAGCAGCAGTATGGATACTGCAAAAACAGCCATTCGAAAAATGCGTGTACCGGTCCTATTCATAAACAGTGATCAGATTGCAAATTTAGTGCAAATGTGCCATGTTCGGCAAAATGAAATAACAAGAGTTATCTCCTTTATTATCAAATACTTTTACTCTTTTTCAAAACAAGTGGATAACCAAAAGCACAAAAAAGATGTGTAAAAAGAATAATTTTTCACTTTTTTTTCATTTACCTATTGCCAGATTAAAAATAGTATTTAAATTTGCAGCCTCATTCAGCGCCGAAAGGCAAGAAAGTTTGAATG
>LUZO01000193.1 GCA_001603685.1 Bacteroidales bacterium Bact_23 | reverse complement strand
CATTTGAAATTGTGGTTTTGGAGTCTTATGAAATTAATTAATGATTTTTAACTTTCTAACGGCTTGCAAATTTAATTGAAAATGTTACTTTTGCAGCTATGTTTCCGAAAAACTAATTAACGGCTGTTTTTCAACCGGTTATAGATTGATTTTAGCATTATGGCGAAAGTAAGATACCATTTTAATACAAAGTCACTTACTTACGAAAAGGTCAGGGTTACCTTCAGACAAAGGTTTTTCAGGCTTTTGTCCGTTGTTGCAACAGGGATGGTGTTTGCATCGGTGGTAATCCTTCTTGCCTACAATTTCATTGAATCACCCAAAGAAAGGATACTGCAGCGGGAGATAGAGCAATATAAACTGCAATATGCCATCCTGAACGACCGTCTTGAAAATATTCAGGCAGTTGTAAACGACCTTCAGGACAGGGATGACAATATTTACCGCGTAATTTTTGAATCGGAGCCCATTCCGTCATCAGTAAGAAAGGCCGGTTTTGGAGGTGCTAACCGTTATTCAAGGCTCGAAGGGTTTAAAAACAGCGATCTGATAATCAATACTACCCGGACTGTCGATGCTTTGGCCAGTCAGTTGTATGTGCAGTCAAAATCATTTGATGAAGTCTTTGATATGGCGAAAAGAAAAAAGGATATGATTGCCTCAATTCCTGCCATTCAGCCGGTGTCGAATACTGATCTAAGACGGATCGGCTCATATTTCGGATATCGTACCGACCCGTTTTACAAGGTGACAAAACTTCATGAAGGCATTGATTTTACTGCGCCCATTGGTACCGATATTTATGCAACCGGCGATGGGGTTGTTACCGAAACCGAGTATTCAAAAGTGGGTTACGGCAATTTTATTGTGATTAATCATGGTTTTGGCTATGAAACAAAGTATGCCCATCTTTCTAAAATCATGGTTAAAAGAGGACAGAAAATAAAAAGAGGGCAGGTTATAGGTCATGTGGGAAATACCGGAAAGTCTACAGCCCCGCACCTTCATTACGAAGTTCACAAGAGCGGCCGCCCCATTGATCCGATAAACTTTTTCTTCAACGACATTACTCCGGAAGAGTATTCAATGATGATTGAATTATCACAACGCCCCTCACAAACCCTTGATTAATTTTCGAACTGATGCCGGCTCCGAAAAAAGAAATTGAAAAAGTCTATTACAGGATTGGCGAAGTTGCTGAAATGTTTGGGGTGAATGTGTCGCTCATCCGCTTTTGGGAGAAGGAGTTTGAAATCATAAAGCCTTTCAGAAATAAAAAAGGGAATCGCTTTTTCACAAAACAGGATGTTGATAACTTTCATCTGATATATCATCTGGTAAAAGAGCGCGGTTATACGCTGCAGGGTGCCAGGGATAAACTGAAAGAGAACAGGAACGACCTGGAAGAGAATCATAAGCTGGTGAAAACTCTTCAGAAAATGCGGGCTTTCCTGCTGGAAATCAAAGAGAATCTTTCAGAAGAATAGGCCTTTTCAAAGATAATTCTTCCCGATAAGGTAGTTTGTTACATAATCTCGTACACCATCTTCGAGTGATGTAAACGCTTCCTGATAGCCTGCGTTTCGCAGTTTGGCCATATCGGCTTCGGTAAAGTACTGGTACTTGTCGCGTATATCTTCCGGAGTATCAATGAATTCGATATCCGGCTGAAGATTCATTGCTGCAAAAGTGGAATTTGCCAGATCAAGGAATGTCCTGGCCTTTCCGGTTCCGAGGTTGTAGAGCCCGGATGCCGGTTGTTTGTTCATCATAAATTCGAGAACGGACACCACATCTTTCACATAAACAAAATCGCGCAACTGCCCGCCATCGCTGAAACCGGGTTTGTGCGAACGGAAGAGTTTCACTTTACCTGTTTCAGCTATCTGGTTGAATGAATGAAAGATAACCGAAGCCATGCGGGCTTTGTGGTATTCATTCGGTCCATAGACATTAAAGAACTTCATTCCTGCCCAGAATGGTGGGGTTTCCGTCTGTTTCAGCGCCCATTTGTCGAATTCGTTTTTTGAGATTCCGTACGGATTCAGTGGTTTCAGTTGCTCCACAATATCGTGACGATCGTGGTAGCCCAGTTCTCCCGATCCGTATGTTGCAGCAGATGAGGCGTAAACAAGTGGAATTCTGTGTTTTGTACAGGCAGCCCACACTTTTTTCGAGTATCCGGTATTCAGTTCATCGAACACCTGCATATTGAATTCGGTGGTATCGGTTCTGGCGCCGATATGGAAAACAAAGCTGATTTCTCCGGCATTGGCATCGAACCAATCGAAGAAATCATTGCGATTAATCCGTGCAGCGAGGCGTTTCCCCTCAAAATTGCCTGATTTTCCCAATACGGAAAAGTCGTCAACGGCAACAACTTCGGCATTTTTCTTCTTTAACAGGCTGCCGGCCAGACAACTGCCGATAAATCCTGCTGCTCCTGTAACTACTATCATAAATGGTTGCAAATGTTGCATCTCCGGAATGCCGCTGTCCGGCAAAAGCATTGAACGGCAGCATTCACTATTATTATTTTGTACGATCTATTTGCTGAATCCAAGCAATTTCGACATCAGGCGGAAAATATCAGTATTTTCAATTATTCCTTTGAAGTTTTCGGCTCCCGGTCCAAAAGCATAGGTGGGCACCGGAATTGCACTGTGGTTACCGGTGGTAAATGCACCTTTTGCTTCGCCTGTTTTGAAGTTGCCGCCGGCATTTGCCATTCCGCCTGTTTCGTGGTCAGCGGTAATGATTACCAGTGTTTGCTGGTCATGGCGGGCAAAGTCGAGCGCAACACCAATGGCTTTATCGAAGTCAATCACCTCTTCAACCACATAATCGGTGTCGTTGCCATGTCCGCCCCAATCAATCTGCGAGCCTTCCACCATCAGAACAAATCCATCTTTATTTGTCTTTAGCAGGTCAATGGCTTTTGCCACCGACAGGCTTAACATATCGCCCCTCCCTTCACTAACTCTCGGTGGATGAGCAGGATATAGCAGTGCGGCAAGTTTCCCGCTGTTAACTTCGAGCATGGCCGGAATTGCTGTAGCAACCTGATAATTGCGTTTTACTAGCTGGTCGATCAGGTTCAGGCTGTCGCTTCTTTTCGCAAACGCATCGTACCCGCCTCCGATAAAAACATCAATATCGGTGTCGAGATACTGTTTGGCAATGTCTTCGCTCTGTTTCCGGTTCGGAACCGATGCCACAAAGGAAGCCGGCGTAGCATGGGTAACATCGCAGGAAACGACCAGGCCGGTAGAAAGACCATGCTCTTCGGCGAGTCTCAGAATGCTTTTTACCGCGACACTGTCGGGGTTCATGCCGATCATTCCGTTATTGGTTTTCACTCCGCAGGCAATGGCAGTTCCTCCCGCTCCGGAATCGGTGGTGTAGTCGTTGGCTGAATATGTTTTTGACAGCGCTATATGTTCGAATTCTGCCAAACGGAGTTTTCCGTCAGTTGCAGTATAGGCAGCATACATTTGTGCCAGCCCCATCCCGTCGCCAATCATTATGATAACATTCCGGGGGTGTTTTTCCTTTTTTGAAACTTTTCCAGATTTCTGAGCCTGGGTATATTCTGCACCGCTGAGTAATAAGGCGATGAGAATCAGAGATTTAACTGAGTTTTTAAGCATTGTATTTTCTATTTGAATTCCAT
>LUZO01000192.1 GCA_001603685.1 Bacteroidales bacterium Bact_23 | reverse complement strand
AATTTTGCATCTTTTATCTAACCAAATTTTATTTGCTATGAGAATTAATGTTTTTGCAATCGCATTTCTTTTCGCTGCTTCGTCAGTATTCGGCCAGGTACAACCGGTTAAAAAACCGGCTCCCAAAAATGAAACAGCCAAGCCTGCGGTTGTAGCCAAACCTGCACAACCGGCAAGCGAAAAGGCAGCTACTGAATCCGGAAAAGAGGCTGCACCTAAGCCGGGAACTCAGAAAGAGCCGGTAAAAAAGCCCGTTTACCCCGATAAGCAACCGACCAAACAGCAGGCAAGCGGAAAATCTGAACAGAAGCCCATTACTCCCGTAAAGCCTCCTCAGAGCGGAAACCAACCGGTTACCACTCCCAAGGACATAACCGGTTACTGGCTTACGGCCCAGAAAGGAACCATTGTTCAGTTTACCAAAGAGGGCGACAATTACAACGGAACCATTGTATGGCTGAGGCAGCCAACCGACAAATCGGGTAAGCCGATAAAGGATGTTAACAATCCGGATAAATCGAAGAGAAACAATCCGATGGTTGGCACTCAGATGGTGTTTAACCTGAAATACAATGCTGCTAAAAACATCTATGAAGGGGGGAGGGTATATCAGCCGCAAACCGGCCGCAGCTTCAACTGTACAGCCAAAGTGCTCAACAATGGCAAAACCCTGGAAATCACCGGAACAACTGCCGCTCTCATCAGCAAAACCCTTACCTGGACAAGAACCGACGGTATTCCCGGGAAGAAATAAGCTGAAAGCCCGGAAACAGAAAAGAGAGTTCTCTATTAGCGTAACTGCTCTGACACGAGCTTTTTGAATTTTTCACTGATAATGTCCGCACCCTGGGGATTCGGATGATCGGCATTGAAGAAAAACTCAGGTCTTCCGCTCAGTTCGGTTCTGAAATCGAATAACAGATAATCGCCGGTAACATCGCCGGCGATTTTTTCTATCTGCCGGTCAAGGCTCTCCAGATCAACCAGTTGATGGGCATATTCGAGGTATTCGTTGGTCAGAGGCATTCTCACCAATATGGGCCTGATGTTGTATTCGCGGCAAAGTGTGAGTATTTTGCTGAAATACATGGCCGGCTGCAGATCGGGAGAGTTGCCGTAGCCTGCAAGGTAAGAGGTGGCCCTTTCGAGCCCGAGCGCATCGCGGTTGGGCTCCTCGGCAAAGTTGCGGAAGCTGCGCGGAGGCCGGTAGCCGTTTTTCACCACACTGAAATCCGCGTTAATCAGGGTGATTGACCTGAAAATGAATTTGTAGTTCCCCACATAAGCGCAATAATTCCCCGAAAACCATTTTGTGTAATAATTATAATCTCCGGTTATCCTAGCCAGTTCCTGATAATCCACATATTTGCGCCAGTAGCCGTCGAACTTCAGTGTATTCTCTGCCTTCGGGCTGAAATTGGCGGGATCAACGGAGAGCACAATATACTGCGGCCTTTTTCCGGTATTTTCAAGGATGTATCTGAGCTTATAATAGGTTTGCGCATAGACTTCGGCGGGCGAAATGTAGCTGAAGCTGTTGCCGATGATGGCCGGGTTGAGCATATTATGCGAGTTACCCATCATCAAAAATACGAGGCTGTCGCTGTATTCCATGAATTGCCTGTCCTGATTCCGGTTCAGCCGGTGGTAGATCATCCATTTATCGTAAACCGAATTCAGAGCCATATTGATGGCAAAGACCAGCAGCAAAAACAGCAGTGCATTTCTGAGAAATCTTTTTCGTCCGTTCATGGCTAAAACTGAAAATAAAAGAACTCCTGCTGCGAGAATATGCCGAATATCAGCAGGAAAAACAACATGGTCAGATATGCTGAATATCTGACGATCAATGGCTTGTTCATAAATGCCCTGCTGAAATTCCGGACTTTGACAAGGTATTCGAACCACAGCATAAACACGATGAGGAGAACCCCTATGATGAAGTCGTTGTTTTGGAGCATCATCATCAGTTTTATGCCGGAATCATGAAAATCGGCAATATTCCGGATAAGGGTCAGTGTTGACTGAAAGCTGTGCTGCCCGAAAAAGAAACCGGTTGCGCTTACCAGCATAAATGTGGCCATTACATTGATTGCGTGGTTAAGCCGCGGTGCAGATGCGAGCCCGCTCAGCCGGTTGAATCGCTCCATTGCCGGCTTGCTGATGTTTGCGAAGGTCATGAACAGACCGTGCAGCAGTCCGAAAAACAGGAAGTTCCAGTGGGCGCCGTGCCAGAAACCTACCAGGGTAAAAGTAATGATGAGGTTCAGGTTAAGACGCCAGGCGGCAGTTTTACCACGATATTTGCCGGGCAGCGAAAAATAGACATAATCTCTGAGCCAGGTGGTGAGGGTGATGTGCCACCTTGACCAGAACTCAGCGATTGACCGCGCGGAAAAGGGGCGGTCGAAGTTCCTGCTCAGCCTGAAACCCATCAGCCGGGCCGAGCCGATGGCAATATCGGTATATCCCGAAAAATCGGCATACACCTGAATTATCAGTAAAGGCAGGGTGATGGCTATCTGAATGCCGTGAAAGTAATCGGGTTGTGAAAATACCGGCTGCACCAGCATGGCAAGGCGGTCGGCAATTACCATTTTTTTGAACATCCCCCACAGGATCAGCCGCAGCCCCGAGGTAAACATCGCCGGATTGAAATCGTGTTTCTCCCTGAACTGAGGCATCAGATTGCGCGCCCGTTCGATGGGGCCGGCAACAAGCTGTGGAAAAAACGAAACATACAAGGCGTAAATTCCCGCATGTCGCTCCGCTTTGGCAACTCCACGATAAACATCAATCACATAGCCGAGGGTCTGAAAAGTGTAGAATGAAATCCCGACGGGGAGTAGGATGTTCCAGACGGGCAGTTTTCCGGAAGCGCCCGTCAGCTCAGCAACTCCGGCAATTATTTCCGAGAAAAAGCCGAGATATTTGAAAACAAACAGCATTCCGAGGTTTACCAGCAATGCCGTCCACAGATAGGGTTTTTTCCGTGCTTTCGTGGGTTGTTTCTCCATGCCGATGGCGGCAAAATACGATGCTGCCGTGGAGATCATCAGCAACAGCAGATATTCAGCCTTCCACATTCCATAAAACAGATAGCTGGCAGCCAGCAGCAGTACCCATCGCCACTTCGGAGGCAATGCATAATATGCTGCAACCGAGAGCGGTAAAAAGAAAAGGTACCCTATGGAATTGAACAACATGGGCTTACACAATTGGGTGCGCAAAAGTAGCTAAAAAGGGAACATCAAATCAACAATTTGCATTCCCCGGCAGGTGCAGCACATAACGGCTTATTCATACTTCATACTTTTTACTCCGCCGCGGCAGATCACTTTTTACTTTCTTCTTTTACTTCATACTTCATACTTCATACCGCCTCGCTTCCGCTTCAATCGGTTTTTTATGTTACTTTGCGGCTGCAAAACGGGAAGGTGAGGGCGGCAGGAAACTTATCCGGCCATTCACGGAATCAATGATTTATGAATACCCAGAAGAAAAAGGACGGGAATAAAAAAGCCGGCATGGTAAAACAGCCTGAGCCAGCAGCGAAGTGGCGGGTAAGTCTGATTTATTACCTGCTGATTGTTGCCTATGCTTTTATCCTTTACGGAAATACCATAAGCAATGGTTATTCGCTTGATGATATGTATGTTACGGGTAAGAATCCCCTGACGCGCGAGGGGCTGAAAGCCATTCCTGAGATTTTCACCTCCTATTATATCAACCTGAATGCCGAGGAGGGCGGCCAGCACAATTACGGATACCGCCCGATTACCAAGGCGACCTTTGCCGTTGAGTGGGAGTTTTTCGGCGAAAATCCGCACATCAGCCATTTTATTAATGTTCTGCTTTATGCCCTTACCGGGGTGATTCTGTTTTTTCTGCTCAGGCGCCTGCTGTCAAAATACCATGCGTTCTTCCCCTTTCTGATAGTCATGCTTTTTATGGCGCATCCATCGCATACTGAGGTGGTTGCCAGTCTGAAAAACAGGGAAGAGCTGCTTAGTTTCCTGGGAGCTTTGCTTTCCCTGCATTTTTTCCTGAAGTTTTACGACAACGGCAAAAAACTGAATATCCTCTGGGGTGTTCTGTTCCTTACCTTTGGTTTTCTTTCTAAAGCCAATGTGGTCACCTTTCTGGCGGTAATTCCGCTGGTGGTCTATTTCTTCACCGATGTAAACCTCCGTGAGATGATTCCGGTGGTGGCGCTGCTGATACTCGCCCTGATTGCGGCCTCCCTGCTACCCCGGATTTTTCTGGGCGAAACCACCCGTTCCGTACAGTACATCGAAAATCCCTTGCTTTTGGGTGCTCCGTTTGCCGAACGCCTCGGAACTGCTATGATGGTGCTGCTGTTTTACCTGAAAAAGCTGGTGTTCCCCCATCCGCTGGGCTTTTACTACGGTTTCAACATGATTCCGGTAACCGGACTGGCAAATCCGCTGGTGTGGGCATCATTCATCTTTCATCTGGGAATTTTTGCATTTGCCATCTGGAAAATCCGCGAAAAGCATCTGCTCTCCTTTGCCATTCTTTTTTATCTGATCAACATCTCGCCGTTTTCCAATCTGCTGTCGATGCCCACGGGGATTGTAGCCGATCGTTTCCTCTACATCGCTTCGCTCGGATTTGCCATTGCGCTGGTTTTCGGCATATTCAGGATATTCGGCAAAGCGTTACCCGGTCCTGAAGTTCCGCAAAAGGCAATGGCTTATGTGCTGCTTATATCGGTGGCAATTGCCATTCCCGCCACGGCGAAAACCATTATCCGCAACCGCGACTGGAAAGACGAGCTGACGCTGTTTGCGGCCGATATGCCCTATCTGGAGAATTCGGCCAAAGCCAACTTCATTTACGCTACCAACCTCCGTTCATCGGTGGTTGAACGGCTTAAGTCCGGCGTGCCTGCCGACCGGGTGATGAAGGATGCGGAAATCTGTATCCGGCATTTCAGACAGGCCACCAAAGTTTATCCCGCATACGCCGATGCCTGGAACAACCTTGGCGAATCGTATCTGCTGATTCTGAACATGCCTGATTCGGCCATTCAGTATTTTGAGAAGGCAACGGAGCACAATCCGGAGTTTGCGGCGGCGTTTTACAATCTTGGATATACCTATCAGGCTATGAATCAGCCGGAAGAGGCAACCCGCTATTATGAGAAAGCGCTTGAATTGCTGCCTTACGAGATTAAAACCATGTCGAATCTGGCCCGTGCATATCATGATGCCGGCGAAACGGAGAAGGCCATAGCGCTGAACCACGACATCATCACCCTGGAGCCAGGGCTTGATTTGCCATACATTAACCTGGGCACCTATGCCATGCGCAGGGGCGAAACCGAACAGGCCCTCAGCTACTTTGAACAGGCTATTGCGCTGAATCCCAATAATTTTGAACTGAATATGCGGCTTGGTAATTACTACCAGAAAGTGGGGGACATCGAAAAGGCGGAACATTACCACGATCTGGCGCGCCGTTCCACCCCGCCGCAACACTAACAGAGCACCAATGCCCGAAATAAGTTCCTACTATCAGCCGTCGCTTACCCTGCCCGATCTGTTGAAACGGGCGGCCGCCTTTCCTGAGCCGCTTTACATCGGCTATATGGATGAAAATGGCGGGATCAGCCGGCAGACCTATGCTGAATTGCTGGATGAAGCCATGCGCCTGGCCGGAGGACTTCAGGCGATGGGGATGGCTGCCGGCGACAATGCCATCATCGCTACCGGGCACAACCGCGAAACCATTACCCTGCTGTGGGGCTGCTTCCTGGCAGGAGTGGTGCCTACCGTGCTTCAGCCGCCCCTTACCTTCTCAGGTTATAACCCGGCAGTGGAAAAGCTGAAGAGCGTGTTCAGGCAGTTTGGCGAACCGTACATCTTTTTCAGCGAAGAGGTAAAAGAAACCGGGGATTTGCCCGAAGAAAAGATAAAATATGCCGCTGAGCTTGACTGCAGCCACCGGTTTGAGGCGCCGCAGCTGAAACCCGGCGATACCGCTTTTGTACAGTTCTCTTCCGGCAGCACCGGCGATCCGAAAGGGATTGTGTTAACCCATCATAATCTGATGGTGAATATGGATGCCATCCGCATCGGCCTCGACCTCCATTTTCCCGACCACACCGGAAACTGGATGCCGCTGTTTCACGATATGGGGCTTATCGGATATCACCTGGTTCCCCTGTATTGCTCCATCTATCAGTTCCATACCGAAACCATCGACTTCATCAAAAACCCGGGTCTCTGGCTCGACCTGATGAGCGGCGCTGCCGTAAATGTAACGGGATGCCCCAATTTCGGGCTGGCACTTGTGCTGCGGTACCTGAGCCGCAAAAAGAGCTTTCCGGAATGGAATTTTGCACCCATGAAAGCGATGCTGAACGGGGCAGAGCCGATTTCGGTGCCCATTATGAACGAATTTGTGGAGCGGCTGCAGCCGTTCGGGTTTAAACCCGAAGCCATGATGCCGGTTTATGGCATGGCGGAAGCTACGCTGGCCATTTCATTTACCCCGCTGATGCAGCCAACGGTGGTTACCGCCTTCGATGCCGCAAAGCTCGATTTCGATGGCATTGCTGAAGAGGTACCCGGCGGTTCGCCTGAGGCAAGGCTGCTCTCCGGGGTTGGCATTGCACTGAATGATACGGAGATACGCATTGTAGATGTAAATGACAATCCGGTGGGAGAGGGGCGGGCCGGTCATATCCAGCTGCGAGGAGAAGGCGTTACGAAAGGCTATTACCGCAATCCGGAAGCTACGAAAGCGGCATTCCACGGCGACTGGCTGCGTACGGGCGATATCGGCTTTTTCTACCGCGGAAATCTGTATATCAGTGGCCGCCATAAGGATATCATCTTCAAAAACGGGCGCAACTATTTTGCCAACGACCTGGAAATCATGGCCTGTGAGATAGAAGGAATCAGTTATGGTAAGGTTTGTTTCGGTGGTACCAGCAGCAGGGAAACGGGACACGACAGGGTGATTGCCTTTCTGGCCGGATCACCGGGCGAAAAAGCCATTGAAACATTCAGGCTGCTGCGCAACCTGCTCCGTGCCAACCTGGGCATTACCGTGGATGAACTTGTGATGGTGAAATCAAATGAAATCCCCAAAACATCAAGCGGCAAGCTGCAGCGTTACAAGCTGATGCAGCGATACCACGCCGGCGACTTTGCCGCAACAACACTAACGGCTGTTAATCTGTGATTATGACATCTAACCTGGAACAAATCCCCTTCTTTTTCATCATCGGCCGCCCGCGCTCCGGAACCACGCTGCTCAGGTCAATCTTCGATGCCCATCCGAATGTGGTGCTGCCGTTCGAAAGCCCGGTAATTCTGAACCTGTACAAGAAATACAAAAAGCACAGGCATTGGGATGATGCAGCCGTTGACGAATTATATGCCGATCTGGAGAAACAGCCCTATTTTGAGCGCTGGAGGGTGGATAAGGAAGATCTGCGGCAACGGATTATGAGTTATCAGGGCGAAATCAGTTTTCAGGTGCTGGTCCGCCTGATTTATCTGGGATATCAGTCGGTGTTCGATAAGGGAGAGGTAAAGTGGTTCGGCGATAAGAATCCTGTTTACTCCTTCTATGCCGACCGTTTGTACAGGATGTTTCCGGATGCTAAGTTCATTCACATTACCCGCGATTATCGTGATAACCTCGTGTCGCTTAAGCAGGTAACCTTCGAAGCGCCCATTCCGGCACTGATTGCCTATCGCTGGGTTCGAGCCAACAAGCTGATGGATAAAATCATCAGAAAGGCACCAAAACAGGTTTACCGGCTTCGCTATGAGGATCTTGCCGCTTCACCGGAGGTTAAAACAAAAGAGATTTGCAATTTTCTGGGAATTGAATTTTTCCCCGAGCAGCTTGAATACCGCAAAAAACTGGAAGGCGCCAAAGAACGGGCCGCCGAGTATCAGATCAGAAACCACCAGAGCCTGATGAAGCCGGTAAACACCGGAAGAATTGCCATCTGGAAAGGAGCACTGACTCCGGAAGAGGTAAAGGTGATGGATATGGTTGCCGGACGCAACGCCGACGAGCACGGATACGAACGCGAATACAAAGGCGCTTACCCTATGCTCAGGCTCAGATCTATGCCGGTACTGATTTATGCGCGGCTGATGAATACCGCCATGCGCGCCGGAAGCCTGCTGCCGTATGGCGCGGCTTCGTGGGTATTCCTGAAATTGCAGGTGTTTTACAAAATCTATCAGAAAGCTACCTCGCGAAAGCAGAAGGCCTAATATCTTCCCCTGAACCTTTCCACCATATATTTCCACTTTAGGGCGTAAAATACGGTAAGCACCGGATTGGTCAGCCGTATGTACCATGAGCGTTTTTTGCCTATCCATTCCAGGTTCCGGTTCAGGTCGCCCGGCTTTTCGCCCAGCAGATCCTCAAGTACGATGCGCCCGTAATTGTGGTTGGTGCCATAAACCCAGTAAGCAGCGTTGAAATTCCGGGTACGCCACAGGGTTCTGAACATCATTTTCCTGATGTTCTCCTTTTTGTAAAGCTGCATCCACACCTCACGCATGGTTTGCTGCAGCTCTTCGCGGGTCATGTGGCTGGTGCCGATTACCGCCTCCTTGAAGTGATAATGCTTCCAGTCCTTTGGATAGTCAGCTTTCACGATTTTTCCCTGATCTCTCAGCCGGAAGAAGAGATCGGTGCCGGGAAGCGGTGTCATGATTGAAGTTTGCATGGCATCGATGCCGCTGTGTTTGCAGAATTCCATACGGTTGAACAGGTCTTCCCTGCTGTCGCTTTCCATCCCGAAAATCATGGCACCCAGAACGGCAATTCCGTGTTTGTGGATTTTCCGGATGGCTTTCTGGTAATAATCCACCCCTTTTCTCAGGTTCAGTCGTTTTTTGGCATCCTTTAGAGCAGCCGGCGTTTCAGCCTCTATCCCCAGCAGAATAAGGGTACAGCCGCTTTTTGCCGCCCAGTGCAGCACCTCATCGTTATCCGCAAAGTTCATAGCAGCCTGACCAAACCACAGCTTGTTGATTTTGCGGTCAACCATCCCCTTAAAAAGATTGATTGCCCGCTCCTCGGCTCCTTTTCCGGTATTTACCAGGTGGTCGTCCACAATGAAAAGCAGCGGGCGGTTGGTTTGCTGAAGCTCATCCAGAACAGTTTCAATGGGCCTTTCGCGGTAATGGGCTCCGCACATCTTGGTAACCGAACAGAAATCGCAGCCCATAGGGCAGCCGCGTGAAATCTGAATCAGATCATAAACATAGGGATATTTTTTGTAAATCTCCCTCCGGACAAACGGTATCTTATCAATGGGGGTTATCCCGCCTCTGTAAAGTGATTTGATTTTTCCCTCCTCAAAGTCCCGGATTACCTGTGGCCAGACCAGTTCAGCTTCGCCGGAAACGGTCGTATCAATATGTTCAACAACCTCATCGGTCATCATGCTGGCATGTATTCCGCCCATTACGGTATGAACTCCCTTTTCGCGGAACATCGCCGCAAGCTCGTATGCCCTCGGCGCATTGGCGGTAAAGGCGGTAAAACCAACCATATCGGCCGGCTTGTAGGTGCAAAGCTCAAAGCTCTCGTCAATGAGTTCCACTTCCCAGTTATCGGGTGTGAGGGCTGCTATGATGCCAAGCCCCAGGGGCATATAACTCGTGCTGGGATCATTCGAAAAGCCTAACCTGTGCTGGTTTATGGGATTTACAAGAAGAAGTTTCCTTTTCTTTTCTGACATGAATAATCCTTAAGTGTTTGGGCCGCAATATTAATGGTTTTTCAAAGACGGACAGATAATCTTTCAAGAATTTGTCTGCTCACTTTTTTAATGTTCGAAACTTCATAACTTTGCAGCAGGAATTAAGCGAAGATTTTTATGAATATTCAGGATTTTATTACCCGCATCGAAGAAGAATTTGACGATCTTACCCCCGGAACCCTTAAGCCCGAAAGCAATTTCAGGGAGGTTTTTGAATGGAACTCCATCAACGCCCTGATCCTTATTGCGATGGTAAAGACGGAGTATGATGTTGCCATCAATGCCGAGGATATCGCCAATTCGAAAAGCGTTGCGGATATTTTTAACATCATTCAGGCAAGGGTAAAGTAGCCTGAAGTCCCTCCGTTCACGCCTTTCCGGAAAGTTTTTCGCCTTCCGCCGCCATTTCTGCAATGGTCAGCCCTTCGAAAAAGAGATAGGGCGGCCACTCGAAACCAAATCTTCCGGCTGTTTCATCTGAAAGTTCAACGGCTTTGACTGAATCGAGGCCGTAGGCCGCCAGTGTCTTGTCCCTGTCAACGGGTTTGCCGCCGTTCAGCTTTGCGGAAGCCCAGCCAATCAGAAAGTCCAGCAAGCTTTCCGGTTCTGATGAAGGCTCTTCCGCCGCTTCGATGGTGGTGGAGAATTGCCGCCGGTCAACGATTTCCATGGCTCCTGACAGCAGCGCCTCCCGTGCAGCCCGCCTCATTATTTTCCCGCTCGAGGTCTTTTCGAGCCTGCCCGTCTTAACCAGCACAATCTGCCACGGCCTGATCTCGAACTCACCGGTTACCGCTTCGGCAATCGTTTCAATAATGGCGGCGGTATCGGTCCGCTTCAGGAAAGTGCGCTGCAGTTCGGCCACAATGCACAGGTGCTCTTCGCCTTCAGCATCCACCGGAAAGGCGGCAACAAAGCCTTTCCGCAACGAGGGATGGCTCTCTTCGGTAATTTTCTCGATATCCTGCGGATAGAAGTTTCTGCCGCGAATGATGATCACATCCTTCAGGCGGCCGGTGATGTAGAGGTCGCCATCGTGGATAAACCCGAGATCGCCGGTGCGCAGCCATTTTCTGCCGCCCGTTTCCGGCAGGATAATTCCAAACACTTCCCTGTTCAGCGCATCGTTGTTCCAGTATCCGGAAGCTACGGATAGCCCGCTGACCAGAATTTCGCCCACCCTGCCGGGTGCAACCGGAGCAAGGGTTTCGGGATCGGCAATCAGAATCCCGGTATCTCCCTGAGGAATTCCGTTATTGGCAATCTTTACCGCTTCGGGGTGCGAGTCATCAACCGGTACTACCCGGTGGTTTTCAAGCTCTTTTCCGCTGACCGAAAGATAAAGCCGCGAATTCCCTTTTGCCAGCACGGCGATGGAGAGCGTGGTCTCTGCCATACCATAGCCGGGGAACATCACATTTTCGGGTAAACCGGCCTGCCTGAAGGTGTCTTCAAACTTCTTCAGGGTTTCGTATCGTACCGGTTCGGCTCCGTTGAACAGCATATCGAGCGATGAAAGGCTGAGCGTAGCACGCTCTTCCGGGCTGATTCTGTCCACACAATGGTCGAAGGCGAAATTCGGGCCGCCCGAAAAGGTTCCCTGGTAGTCGGTAATGGCTTTCAGCCAGTTGTACGGACGGCTGATGAAACTCACCGGCGGCATAAAGATGGCGTGGTATCCGGTGAAAACCGGCTGCATAACGCCCAGCACCAGGCCCATATCGTGAAACTGTGGCAGCCAAAGCACCGAGCGGGTGCCCTCATGCGTATGGAAATGCAGATGCAGATTCCGGGAGTTGACCATAATGTTGCGGTGGCTGATCATCACCCCTTTTGGTGTTCCGGTTGAGCCGGAAGTGTATTGTATGAATGCCGTGGCATCCTGCAATGGCGAAAAGGTATCCGAAACCGCTTCGGTATCGGGGATTTCGTCCGCTTTCAGCCAGGGCAATTTTCCCAGAACTTCATCCTCGCTGAAATTCCGTTCAAAATCGCGGGCAATGGCGCCTGTTGAAAGAATGGCTGACGGCGTACAATCTTCCATAATCGCTTTTATCCGGTTAAGAGAGCGGTTTTTGCGCGGCGGATAAGCCGTTACCGCTACAACACCCGCTCTGAGGCAGCCGAAAAACGCCCGCAGGAAGTCCATCCCCGGCGGATAGAACAGCACGACCCTCTTACCGGCCAGCTTTTGTCCGGCCAGCCAATTCGCGAGTGCGTCAACCTGCCTGTCGAACCGGCTGAAACTCACCGTTTCGTGCACCGAAATGCCATCCTGCAGAAAGGTAAACAGCGGTTTTTCCGGATGAATCCCTGCCCTGAGGCGCAACACTTCGGAAATGGTAAACCGCTCCGGAGCAACTTCCAGCCCCCCGGGCAGTGCGAAATAACCTTCTGATGCCGGCATTATGATGGGTTTGTTTTAAAAGTGACACGATTATGCCGCAAAATTAGAAAATTCCCTTCCTCATGGAAAATTAAAGTATTTTTGTATGGATAACAAGATAAGTGGCAGGCCTCAGATTGGCTTTGCCGGTGAAAGAACCATTGATTTATGGCAATATTTGAAATTTCAGATATCCGTATGGCGGGCCTCTCAGCCTGCGTACCAAAGAAAACGCTGTCGAACCGCGATTATAAGTGGATTAAGGAGAAGGAGCGGGAGCAGGTGATCAAAACCATTGGCGTGGAAACCCGCCATGTGGCCGAAGATGGGCAGACCACCTCCGACCTCTGTTTTCAGGCCGCCGAACAACTGCTTGATGAGCTGAAGTGGGAGCGTGACGAAATCAGCATCCTGATTTTTGTGTCGCAAAGCCGCGACTACATCATCCCCTCAACCTCCACCATCCTGCAGGACAGGCTGAAACTGCCAAAAACCTGTATGGCGCTCGACATCAACCTGGGCTGTTCGGGCTATGTTTACGGATTGTCGGTCATCAGCACCATGATGAAGGCTGCCGGATTGCAAAAGGGGCTGCTGCTGGTCGGCGACCTCTCAAATGTTACCTCCAGCTACCGCGATAAAAGCACCTACCCGCTGTTTGGCGATGCCGGTACCGCCACCGCACTGGAGCTGAAGCCCGGCCACGCACCCATGCAGTTCAACCTGCAGAGCGACGGCAGCGGTTACGAGGCCATCATTATTTACGACGGCGGCGTAAGAAATCTGGCAAGCAAAAAGTCGTTTTCTACAAAAAAATACGGTGAGGGAATCTACCGGAACCGCCTACAGATAGCGCTCGACGGCATTGAGGTGTTCAACTTCTCGTTGCGCGAAGTGGTTCCGAACATCAAAAAAACGCTGAAGCACTTCAACCGCGAGCTTGCTGAATTCGACTATTTATTGTTTCATCAGGCAAACCGGCTGATCAACGAAACCATCCGGAAGATGCTGAAGGTGGAGCCGGAGCGGGTTCCCTACTCCCTGCGCGACTACGGAAACACCAGTTGCGCCTCCATTCCGCTGACCATGGTTACCCAGATTCGGGAAGCGTTGCAGGAGAAACCGCAGAAACTGCTGCTCTCCGCCTTTGGAATCGGCTTGTCATGGGGCAGTGTGCTGATGGAAACCGACGGCATGGTGGTGCCTCCGGTAACCGAACTCGAAACCGTGAATAAACCTGAAGAGAAACAGCCCATCGCCTGATATTAATCTGAATAAATAATTTGTTTTAATCATAATGAAAGCATTTGACCTTACCGGGAAGACCGTTTTAGTTACCGGGGCTTCATCGGGTCTTGGACGGCAGACCGCCGTTACAGCCAGTGAGTATGGCGCCAGGGTGGTGATTACCGGCCGCGATGCAAAAAGGCTGGAGGAGACTTTTGCTTCGCTGAAGGGCGAAGGGCACCTGCAGTTTACCGCCGACCTTACCGTACAGGCTGACATTGATCAGCTGGTGGCATCGCTGCCCCAGCTCAACGGGCTGGTTTACAGCACCGGCATCTCTGACCTAACCCCTGCAAGGTTCATCACCGCCGAAGCCATTGATAAAACCTTTAAAGTGAGTTTCGATGCTGCGGTACTGCTGACTGCCGGCCTGCTGGCGAAAAAGAAACTGGAAAAGAATCACTGTTCGCTGGTTTACATATCATCCATCTCTACGCGCTACCCCTTTGTTGGCGGCGCCATGTATATTAGCGCCAAAGCTGCACTGGAGGCGTATGCCCGCGTGCTTGCGCTCGAGCTTGCCCCGAAGGGAATCAGGGTAAACTGTGTGGCACCGGCCTTTGTCCGCACTCCCATGCTTGACGATACCGCCGCCAACTATTCGCAGGAAGCGGTAAATATGATTGAAGCACGGCAGATTCTCGGGCTCGGTGATCCCGAAGATGTCGCCAATTCAATTATTTACTATCTTGCCGATGCTTCGAAGTGGGTAAGCGCAACCAGCCTGGTGCTGGGGGGAGGGTAAGGAATAAGTGAAAAGCTCTAATTTCTAATGTCTAATGTCTAAGTGGAGGTAAGAAGTAAGAAGTAGGAGGTAAGAAGTAAGAAGTAGGAGGTAATCCGCCGCGGCGGAGCAGGAAGTAAGAGGTAAGAATTAAATTTCGTCAAATGCGCCGTCAGGCGCTTCAAATCCTGATTCGCCAGTTGGCAAATCTAAAATCAAAAATCTACAATCAAAAATCAGAATGCCTGATTATTCAATAGTCGTACCGGTTTACAACAGCAATCAGTCGCTTGAGCCGCTTTTCAGGCGGATTGATGCAACCATGAAGGGGCTGAACAAGTCGTTCAGGGTAATTTTTGTGGATGATGGCAGCATTGACAGCAGCTGGGAGGTGATTACCGGCATCAAACGGCAGGAGCCGGAAAAGGTCACGGCTGTGCGGCTAGCGCGGAATTTCGGGCAGCACAATGCCACCCTTTGCGGCATAGCACGCGCCGAAGGCGAATACATCATCACCATCGACGACGATCTCCAGAATCCGCCCGAAGAGATCCCCAAACTGATAAAGACGATGCAGGAAGAGGATGCCGACCTGGTGTACGGTATCTACAGCAAAAAACAGCATTCGCTGATGCGGAATGTGGGGAGCGCAGTTATCCGCGGAGGCTCAAAGCGGTTGTTCAGAACCAGGGGGCAGGGCTCATCCTTCCGGCTGATGAAATCATCACTGGCGAAGAACCTGCTCAACCACAAGGTAAACTTCATATACATTGACGAACTGTTCAACTGGTACACCTCAGGTATCGCATTTGCCCTGGTTGAGCATCATAAGCGGCCCTATCAGAAATCGACCTACTCGCCCCGTACGCTTATTTCCCTGCTCAGCAACCTGGTCATTTACTATACGGCGGTTCCGCTTAGGCTGATGGTTTATGGCGGGCTGATCTCATCCATAGTCAGCTTTATAGTCGGCCTGGTGTTTATTTACCGCAAGGTGGCATCGGATGTGCCGCTGGGATTTACCGCCCTGATTGTAGCCATTCTTTTTTCGACCAGCGTCATTCTGCTTTCGCTGGGGGTAATCGGCGAATACCTGAGCCGGATTTATGAGGTGCAGAACCGTAAACCGCCTTTTGCCATTCGTGATATTCTGGAATAAGAGATGGCCGGCAAACCTGATTTATTCATCATCAGATCAGATTCTTAAACCCCATTCATTCAGCAGAGTATGAAGCTTTTTAAATACGGAATTACGCTTGAGCGGCTGAAAGAGGCTGATATTGAGCTGGTAAGGCAGTGGCGCAATTCCGATCCCGTAAGGTTGAACATGGAGTACCGCGAAATCATCAGCTCCGCACAGCAGGCGGAGTGGTTCAGAAAGGTGGATAACCTTGAGAACAACTACATGATGATTCATTACAGGGGCGAAAAGATTGGCCTGCTGAACGATAAGAATATCGACTGGGAGGCGCGTACTTCGGAATCGGGGCTGTTTCTGGGCCGTACCGATTACTACTCAACTTTTGTTCCCTACCTGGTTTCGGTGGCCGGCATCGAAGCCACTTTTTACTTCCTGAACTGGAACAGGCAGTATGCCCACATTATGCGGTCAAACCCCAACGCCATCCGTTACAACATGCAACTTGGCTATCGGTTGTGCGACGGACAGGAAGAGGTGGAGAACCGGTTGTATGAGCTGACGCGTGAAAGTTTCGAGCAAACGGCGGGGAAAATCCGCAAAGCGGTTCGTCAGCTTGCCGAAGGCGATTCCGGCACCGTTCTGCTGCTCGAGCCCTCGGATTACGCTTCGGGGCTGGCACAGCGCTTTGAGGCGCTGCTTAAAAACTACAAGACCCCCTTGCAGCGTGTGGAAACTGCCGAGGGGGTCCGGTACAGTGAGGTTTAAGGCCTGTTAGAGGGCAACCCCTTCCGAAAGCTTCTTCAGCTCTCTTGCAATGGATACGAACTCATCCACATTCATCTCCTTGATGTAAACAAGTCCGTGGGTAGCCCTGATCAGGGCGCTTTCGTTCTCGTAGAAGAAGTTCTTACCCAGCAGCAACTGAATCTGTTTGAGCTGTTTTACCCAGGTCATATGGGTCAGTTCGCTGAACGGGCCGTCGTACTCGAAGCTCGGGAATGAAGCATTTACCTGGCTTAGGTAGCTTTCGGCAAACGACTTCTCGAGTACCGCCAGCGAGTTGAGCGATACGGGTATCAGCAGATCGGCGTCAGCCGGGTGGAAGCGGTACCACACATTCCGGTAGCCCAGGATGCGCAGTTTCGACAGGTCGGTCTCCTTGGCCCACTCCTGAACGGCTCCGGCTATTGCCTGAAGCACCTTGTAGTGGGTGTCCGGTCCGCTGCCTTCCGGGTCGAGGGCAAGGCTGATCATGGTCGGTTTGATCTCCCTGAACTGCTCGAGGATGGGAATCATATCGCGATCCTTCTCGGGATTCTCGGTGAAGATTTCACCCTTGTAAAAGCCGAGCCTGAGGTGATGAACATTCTTTACCTGAACACCGTAATAAGCCCATACAAGCTCCTCTTCAAACTCGCGGAGCATTCCCTTGTAGGTCTGGATATCGGGCGGATTCTTGCTGCCGTCGTAGCTGGCCTTCAGGTTGTCCACCACTCCGGTAATCACTTTCACCAGCTCTTCGCGGTTTTTCACCTTCCAGTTTACCACCGCATTTCTGACCAGACGATGGCACAGGCCCCTGCGCTTTTCGTACTCGTTGTTGTAGGCAACATTATCGAGGAAGTGGTAAACATCCTTATCCCACTTGAAGGCATAACCCTTCTCGAAGAAATCGGGATAATTGATCATCTGAATCTCATCTTTCGCAATCATCTCGAGGGTATCCTCAAGGGCACTGATCAGGAAGTGGTTTGTTACGGCTGTAAAGCCCGAGGTCATCACGGCAAAGTGAATGTCGTTGGTGGCGCTTCTAAGTTGCCTGTTGGTATAGGGCATGATGCCAAGCATGATGTCGTCGTGGTGCGGGCCGGTGTGGTAGATTACCTCGTTCTCGTCGCGCTTCATTCCACGGTAGAGCTTCTGCTTCATGGATTCCACCACCGATGGAACGGTATTTTCACTCAGATTGGGAATCAGCGAGCACCAGGGATCGGCTTTCAGATCGTCGAGGGTGAGATGATGCCCGAATTTGTTGAGCTTCATGCAAAGGTCAATCACCGCCCTTTCGGTTTTGCGATGATCCCACTTGCCGTTTTTGTAGTATCTCTCAACCGAGTCGTTCAGCCGGCAGGCGGCGCCTTCGGTAAGGTAGAAGCATGCGTTGGGCAGGCGCTGCAGAACGGTAGCCGGATAAACGGTGTTTATTTCACTTTCGAGCGAAGCCTTTACGATATCGGCTTTGGCCTCTCCGGCGGCAAAGATGATGGCAACGGCATCCGGGTTGTAGGTAATGGTTCCCTGCCCGATGGTGATGACGAGCCTGCTTCGCGACACTTCGATGCCGCCCAGGTCGCCCGCGGCTACCGCCTGAGTTTCAAAGTTGGTCTGGGTAAGCCTTGTGGTCGAATAGAGGTCGGATCCGCGGGTGTTGAAGGCGATGTGGCCGTCGGGGCCGATTCCGCCAAGGAAAAAGCCGATGCCGCCCTTTTCACGGATCTTCCGCTCGTAGCCGGAGCTCCAGTTGTCAATGGCAAAGATGGCTGCCTTTTTAAGTTCTTCCTCTTCACTGCGGGCTTCGCGGTAACGAAGGCTCAGGTCGATCTGCATATCGGGGAAAATTTCGCTGTAGTGCTTTCCGCCGGGCAGGGGAATCTCGTCGCAGTTGATGAGCAGTGCGCGGTTTACATCAAGGCCGAAACCTTTGATGTAGAATTCCATCACATAGTTATAGAATGAGTTGTGCTGTTTTGGCGAGATCGGATAAAATTCGTCAATCTGAACAAACTGCAGGCCGCTGAGGTCAGGCTTCTTCATGCCTTCGAGGCCGTAGCCCTTCAGCATTTCGCGTATTTCGGGCTTATCCCAGTTGTTAAGGATATGGTGTGTATATTTAATGAAGTATTCCGGTGTTTTACCGGTAGGAAGGCTTATTACTCCTTCCGGATTTTCCGCTACCCATTCCAAAAACCGGAGAGAGGTCAGCAGTCCCAGTTTTGGAAAGTCCTCTGTAATGATGTATGGTGTGCGGGTTGAAATTTTTTCGACACCTGAGATACGGGCAAATGCCTGTTCTACCAGCGATAGGTTTTTGTTAAACATAATTCTAGGGTTTGTTGGGTCAATAATATTTTTGGCGGAAGATGTATCTGAATATTTTAAAAAGCAGGACCAACTGTTGCCAGTCCTGCTTTTTCAACTAACCAATCAACCAACCAACCTGGTATAAAGTTCAGTTTTTTCAGTTTTTTTGATCTTCAAATCTCTTCGCAGATAATATCCAGTATTAAAAAACAGGCAGAAGAGGGGAAAATCCCTCTTCGTGCCTGAGCAATGATATTAGTGTTTAGCCCACCACAGCGGAGTGAGAACTGCGTCTTCTCCGTTGAGGAATTTCACTGCCTGCTGATATCCCTTCGGGTTGCTGTTTTCCAGGCCTGAAGGATATTTCAGCCTCTGCGGGAAATTGGCAATTGAATTCTGCATGTAATTTCCGCTGGTGAGGTTGGGCAGGGTGATGATAGGCAGGTCAACTGCGGGGTTTTCGAAGAACGGCAGACCTAACCTGCGCTGATCGTTCCATACTTCCAGAGGCAGCCAGGGGTACTGGGCAAGGAATTTCTGGGTGATGATCTTTGTGAGGTGGTCGTTGTTAACGCTTCCATTCTTATAAATGGTGTTCTTCGGATAGGTGTATTCGTATGTACCCGGGGTTCCGGTATAGCCGTCGGTGTAGGTCCTGGTAACGGTTGCCGGAGCTTCGGTGGTGTGATCCCATGCCACTGAGGTACCTACATTGTTGTAGTCCTGTGAGCTGAGATATGCACTGAGGAACTGATCAACGCCAAAGTAGTTGAAGCTGGCTGCAATACCGCTCTCATAAGCTGATTTTGCATCCATGGGGGTTGTCCAGCCGCGAAGTGAAGCTTCAGCAATCAGGAAGTAGGTTTCCCAGGGGCCGAAGAATACGCGCTCGCCGGGGCTTCTGAATTTCTGCGACATTCGGGGAATTGTACCGCCAAAGAATCCTACCTGGTTTTTACTGCTGGTGGGGCCCCAGTTTCCAATGGGTGCTGTATTGTATGTATATGAAGCATCGATGGCAACAAGAACTTCGTCGTTTTCAAGTTTATAGAGGTTGCGTACAACGGTTCTTGCAGTATTGTCCCATGAAGGATAGAAGCAGAAGTCGGAGTTATCGAACCATCCGGGCAGGATGTGGGTTTTGTAAGCCCTGGGGTCGATGGTAGCAGGAACACCGTCGAGCCAGAAACCGACTGAAGGGTCGTTGGTTTTCTTGGGATAGTGGTCGGCATAGCGGATACCCATATAACCGGCGGGTTTTACATAGCTCTGAATATCAGCGGGAAGCTGATCAGTTGAAGAAACACCGCCAAGGCCAATCAGGATGTTGCGCATGGTAACCGACAGTCCCTGTGCGTTCCATTCCCTCGACATAACCGGTGAAAGGGGATCCCAGCCATCTCTTTCGGCAACTTTGAAAGCTTCGCTCCAGTTGAGAATGATCTCGCTTCCGGCAGCAGCTTCTTCGAACTGTGCTTTTGCATAGGCAGGCTCAACCTCTGAAAGACGCATGGCAAGCCTCATACGCATTGAGTTGCCGTATTTTCTCCATTTTGCATAGTCAAATCCGTAAGCTTTGTCGAATTTGGCAGCATCGGGTGAGGTAATGTTAACATCAATCTTTGCAACAGCATCTTTCAGCTCGCTGAGCATAAATTCATATACCGTTTTCAGGTCTTTAAATTCGGGGTTTACTCCTTTAAATCCGTCAATCGGCATAGGTCCGAAGTTGTCGGCAAATTCGGTCATCAGGTAAACACGCCAGATACGGGCTACCTGAATCATGTTGCTGGTGTAGGGATAATCAGAGCCGCTTTCGATTTTGCCTTCGGCAACGGTAATGGCATTGGTAGCATCTTTCAGCCAGCCTGAGAGGTAGCTGTAATAATCAGAGCTCCAGCCGTCGTTGTAATCAGCCCATGAAATGGCACCATTTGTGCGGTCGAAACGGGCGGCGTTTTTCCAGTACAGGACAAAGGCGCGTTCAGCCACATGGGGGTCCATCTGAGCGCCGGTCAATGAGTTATTGATGAAATACTCAACCTGAACCTGGTCAATGCTGGCTGCCTTCGGGTCAACATTCACATCGAGGAAGTCCTTCTGACAGGCTGTGAATATAAGGCTGCCTGCAATCAATAGAGTGGATAATGTTATAAATCGTTTCATGTTCCTTTGCTTTTAGAATGATACACTTAAGTTGAACAAAAATGTCCTGTTTGAAGGAGGCGCTGCGTTCTCAAAGCCAAGGGCGTTGGTTCCGGTAGCATACACCGACTCAGGATCTACTCCGTTCAGATTGCTCTTTATCAGCCATACATTGTTCATGGTGGCGCCAACTTTCACTGCCTGGAACGGGGTGCCGTTAAGCAGGTTGCGGGGCAGGTCGTAGCTGAGGTTGATATACCTGAGCCTTACATTGGTTGCATCGTAAATATTGGCTTCGGTGATACCCAGGTTGCCGGTTCCGGCAACGGTCTGCCAGTACTGCTGCTGTGTAATCTCAATGTCATTCTTGCGGAAGGTGCCGTCGCCATTGTCAATGGCACCATCAACAACCAGCATGGGGCGTTTTCCGTCGGGAGCTGTAATTTCAGCAGTTCCGTAATATTGCATCGACTGGTTGGTCTGTGAGAAGATGTATCCTCCAAAACGGCCGTCGAACATAAAGCTGAGGTTTACACCCTTGTAATTGAAGGTGTTGGTGAAACCGAGCATAGCGTTGGGCTGCTGGCTGCCGAATGAAATCGGGTCGTTGTTAACCTGGGGCAGTCCGTTTTCGTCAAGAAGCATCTGACCAAAGAAGGGGCTGCTCTTATCTTCTACCCTCAGGAAGCTGGTTCCGTTGATAACACCGTAATCGCTGCCAACCTCGGCAATGATTCTCATGTTGTCAAAACCGCCAAGCTGATATTTATCAACATCTTCGGTGAGTGCTTCAATGGTGTTCTTATTTCTCGAATAGTTGAACTGAACCATCCAGTTAAGGCCGTTTTTGCTTTCGAGGGGTTTGGCGTGAGCCATAAATTCAATACCCTTGTTCTGGATATCACCGGCGTTGATCTTCCTGAAGCTGTAACCGCTGAGCGGGTCCATGGGAAGATTGATCAGCTGGTTTGTAGCGTTCGATTTGTACCAGGTGAAGTCAAATCCGAGTCTGTTGTTGAAGAAACGAACATCGGCACCAAGCTCTTTTGATGAAATCAGCTCACTCTTTACAGTGGGATCGAGCAGTACATTTCCGGTGGTGGCAGTGGTGTTGCCCAGCGGGTCGTTGCCAATGGAGTAAGTGTTGTACAATTCATAGGGATTCAGTGAGTTACCTACCTGTGCGATGGATGCGCGTACACGGGCAAAGGTGAGCCATGCCGGGATGGTATTGTCAAGCTTCTCAAGCATATCGGTGATTACCCACGATGCACTTACTGAAGGATACATGAATGAACGGTTGTCCTTGCTCAGGGTCGATGACCAGTCGTTACGCAGGGTTCCGTCTAAGAATACATAACCGTCCCAGTTTAGCTGGAGGGTTCCGTATGCCGAAACGATTCGTTTCTGATAAAAGCCTTCACCAACGCTGGGTTTGGTTTTACCATTGTTTAATGCAAACAGGTTGGGAACTTCAAGTTCGCCTGAGCTGCCGCTGATGGATGAGAATTGCTGATCCATGATGTTACCACCAATAGATGCGCTACCGCCAACTTTGGAGAAAAGGTTGTCCTTGGTTGCGGTAAAGAGAGTGCTGAAGTTGTTTTCATAGAAAGTTTCCTTACCCATGCTGAAGCTTCCGTTCGGCTGGATGGGGCTTCCTGCATAGCGTCTGGTCTCTTTGTTGGTGGTGTAGATGTCTGAACCTGCATTCAGTTCACCGGTCAGCCAGTCGGTAATGTGATGTTTCAGTGAGGTATAGAGCAGGAAACGATCGCGGATGTCATTGTTCTGGGCATATTTTGCTGTCCAGTAGGGGTTAACCTGGCTGCTTCCGCCATACCACAACATTTTTCCGTCTTCGCCGGTTGCACTCTTGAAATCGGTGATATCAATGCTTCGGGGAAGCAGATACATGGTAAAGAACGGGTTTTCATAGTTGTGTCCGAGCAGCGGCCTGTTTTTGGCTTCAGCCCTCAGATACTGAACTTTTGTATCGATTGACCATTTTTTATTGTTTCCGAAGTAGGAGAAAGCGCGGGTGGTCAGGTTGGTTTTGATAAGCTCGGCTCCGGGGATGATGCTCTTGTCATCGCTGCGCGAAAGAGAGGTGTAGATGGATGAGTTATCAAACTCCTGCTGGAATGAAAGTACATGATTCTGTGAGGTTCCCCTGTCGAAATAGTTCTTAACATTATCGTGTGATGCCAGCGGCTCTTCAATACCATTCCAGTTGGTAAGTTGCTGTCCGGTAATTTCGGGGCCCCAGCTCAGGTTCGACCTGTTGTCGAATACTTCGTCGCTTCCCTGTCCGAAACTGTTCTGCATTTTAGGATGAGTCAGCGCTGACTCGGTACCAAATGAAGCTGAGTAAGTAACTCCAAGGCCGGGTTTCTTTGCTCCTTTCTTTGTGGTAATCAGGATAACACCGTTACCTGCGCGCGAACCGTAAAGTGCAGCAGCGGAGGCGCCTTTCAGAATCGAGATGTTCTCAATGTCATCGGGATTCAGGTCGGCAAGACCGCTACCCATATCGAGTGACGGGTTCCAGTAGTCGTTGTTATCGCGTCCGGTGAAGTTATTCAGCGGCTGTCCGTCAACAACAATCAGCGGCTGGTTGTCGCCGGTGAGTGAGCTCTGTCCCCTGAGCAGAATCTTGGATGATCCGGCAGGGCCGTTGCTCGAACGAACAATCTGAAGTCCGGCAACCTTTCCGGTAAGGGCATTACCGATGTTGCTTTCACGGCTTTCAACAAGTTCGCTTCCCTGAACATCCTGAAGGGCGTAACCCAGCGATTTTTTCTCCCTCTTGATACCAAGAGCGGTTACTACAATCTCCTCGAGTCCTACTGATTCGGAGGCAAGGCTAACATTTATTACGGTGGAGGCGCCCACGGTAATTTCCTGAGAAACCATACCTACAAATGAGAAAACAAGCACCTGGCCCTGCCTGGCACGAACGGCGTATTTTCCGTCAATGTCAGTGGTAGTACCGGTAGTGGTGCCTTTTACTAAAACAGTTACGCCGGGAAGGGTTCCCCCGTCATCTCTGCTGGTAACTGTTCCCGTAATACTGAGATCCTGACCGTACAGATTAAGGCCGGCAAATCCCAGTACGAAACAAAATAGTAATGCTAATTTTCGCATAACATTGGTGTTTTGGTTAATTAATAGGTGTGTTAACAAAGAAGCGTTTATAAAGTTGAACGGTTAATCTTAAATAATGCATGAGTTACTTCTCTGTGAGCCACAAAAATATAAAAAAAACTAAAACGGTTTAGGTAACTTTTTAAAATTACTTAATAAATTCTTTTAGTATTTTGTAACTCACAGATAGTCAACTGTTAATG
>LUZO01000191.1 GCA_001603685.1 Bacteroidales bacterium Bact_23 | reverse complement strand
GTTTTTCTTAAATACAATCATTGATTAAAAAAAAGGCCGCCTCGGTTATGAGACAGCCTCGTTTACAATAAAACTTCGGTGAGCCTTTATTGTTTCAGAAGTTTGGTTTTGATTCCATTTACATCGAGAATGTACATTCCCGGAGCAAAACGCGAAAGGTCAATCTGTTTGTTGTAGGTCTCAAGCAACCGGGTACCGTTCAGGCTGATAACGGTGATGATTGCGTTGTCCGGAGCATCAATATTAACAACGCCGGCTGTAGGGTTGGGATAAACGGAATACCCAAGTTTCTCAGGGCTGGTTACTTTGGTAACAACCGTTTGCTCTGAATAGTAATAGGTGATTACGCTTTCGAAGAAATCCATGCCACTACCACCCTCATAAACATATCTTTTAAGTACCTTGTAATCAAAAGGATAAAAGTTCATCGGATAGATCAGTTTATTCGGATCGAGATTAAAATCGTAATCTATCCCGTCGCCCAGGTTTGCGTTCCATTGAGTCCCATCGTAACGCCAGCCGAATTTTCTTGACTGTATTCCGTTAACATATTCATATTTCCACCAGTTTCCTGGCATCCAGGCAGGTTCAGGGTTGCTATAATCCCTGACATCAGAAAGCATTTCAACAAGGTTTAATGCTTCATCGAAAGTATAAATAACACGGATGTCGGGAAACAATACTCCACCATCATCAAGCCATTTTTCCACTTCAACGGGCCGTGGATTGGTTCCTTCATAAACGGAAGTCTCTTTTACTAAGATAACCCATTGATTGTCTATGAAATGACTTTCTTCCAGATATGTTTGCCTGCCGAGGTTGTCAAATTCGTAAATTAGGTCGGCCAGATGGATTTTGTTGATACCGTCAGCATCATAGAAATAGGTTTTGGAATACGAGCGGTATCCTCCATTGTCAAGGTCGGTATATTCCGTTCCTGTTTCAACGGCCTTAACCCAGGTCGTGTAATTCACCAGTTTGCTTGCAATATCCAGTATCAATCTGCCCTGCTCATCATAAGTCAGTTCTGCTTTAACCGTTTCGAGATATTCAGTTCCTACCCAGGCATTCAGTTCGGTATTCCAGAAAGCAATCTCCTGATAAATCAGTTTCTGAGGTGCAGAGAATTCCTGTAAGGTTCGTTTGTAGTAGACCCAGTCCATTGCATCATCATCCCAGACTGAGTTTAAAAACAAGGTATGATGTCCCCACTGATCGAAAGCATATTCCATTCTGAAATCGCCGTACCATGTTTCATTCATCCACAAAAACACCTGAGCGTCAAGTTCACGATGCTGGTTATCGTAAACCGATTCTCTTTTTACATTGTTAACCCACTGAGAGCCGTCATACCTGTAGGCAGTCTGAAGAACCGGATCATCATTATCATCAAATTCCCTGACGAGTCTTTCTGAATATTCCCATTCACCCTCCCCGTTGAGCATATAACTCGTTTCAGTGAGTATCAGGTCCCTTTCTTTATCATAAGTTACTTCATACTTCGAGCCATAATTCCATTGCGGGTATTTTGTTGCAACGGCGATCAGATATTCATCTTCATCCCAGGTGTATTCTTCCTCCATAAAAACACTCCACTGTTGCAGATATACATCGTAAGTCATCTGGATGAATTTATCGTCCAGATAGACATTTGTGTAAAGGACAATCTCTTTGGAAATATAGTCACCCCATGGGTCTATGGCCACAATACTATCCACACGGTGATACATCTCATCGCCCATTACAGCCGTTTTTTTGATGGGTTTGGATATTTCAGGCTGTAAAATCTCTCCGTCGGAAGGAGATTTTACCAGATTGCGGAGTGCAGTAATTTTTTCCGATAAATCTCCGTATCCGGCGAGGCGCAACGAAGAGGTTTGCGGTTGATTTTTCCTGATTTCGGCAATGGCCTTTGCCCGGTCAGCAGATCTCAGGGGTGAATTTCCTGCGAAAGCAACTGCTGTAACGCATAGTAAAACAGCGAGTAAAAGTTTCCTCATGTCATTAAGTGATTAAGTTAAACAAATGTTTGTTAGTCAATTTAGTTTGAAAAGTTGTGAAATGCCCCGTTGACCGGCCATATCCGTTTCTGCTCAGAATGAATGTCTGAATTGATGTCTGCAGCGGCAGTTCATTCAGGCATGTCCGAGGTTATCCCGATATGGAAATGAGGCCGGCAGCTGAACCTGCCTCTATGTCATTTCCTGAACCGGATATGGATTTCAAAGAACATTCCAAGCAAAAACCTTATGCAAAGCTCCCCATTGCTAACACACAATCCTAAATTTCCAGGTTAACAAAAAGACTACATCCCGTACAATTGCAAGGAACAAAATAGCTACAATGACTTTAAGTTTCTGATTATCAACCGGGGTCGGTTTTGCATATCTTCAGGGAAAACCAGGGAAAGATAAACTCAAATGGGCGGAAGTTTTAATAAAATCCCGCCCATTTGAGTTAAAATTCTGAATTTATTGTCCGGATCAGAGCTCCTGGAGTACCTTAATCAGGTTTTCATCGCGGGTAATTCCCAGTTTTTTCCTGAGGCGGGCGCGCGCTACCTGAATACTTTTTGGCGACTGGAAAGTAATGGATGAAATATCCTTGGTGGTCATATTCAGCCGGAGGAAAGCGCAGAGTTTGGTTTCGTTCGGCGTAAGGTCAGGATACCTCTCGCTCAGTTTCTGATAGAAGTCTTCATGCACATTCTGGAACCGCACCTCAAACTCATTCCAGACTGTGTTGTCAATATTTGACTTCAGATCGCGGATAATCTCCTGAATCACCGTTCTGTTTTCGGGCAGCAGCATATGCCTGATTGAGAGCAGCTTTTCAGTGATTGAAGTGAGGAACTCGTTTTTATTGAGGAGATACATCACATGGGTTGCCAGCTCCTTGTTGCGGTATTCGAGTTCCATTTCGAGGTTCTGCTTCTCGAGCAGCAGGTTCTGCTTTTCAAGGTTCAGGTTTTTTTGTTCCAGTTCCAGTCCCTCTTTTACCAGTTTTACCTGCTTAATTTTAATTGCCTGGTTCCGGTTAATCAGGTAAAGAATGATAATTGAAAAGAGCGAAATTCCGGCAATAATCATGTAAATTAGCGATTTACGCTCTTTTTTTGCCAGTTCAATCTGTTGCTGAAGTTCGGTTTCCTTTCGCTGTTTTTCGTGCAGATACTGAAGCTCAAGGCGGGCAGTCTGGTTGAGTTGGTCATTATTAATGATGCTGTCGTGCAGACTCATAAATTGTTTGAACATCTCAAGCGCTTTGGCGTAGTTGCCTGCTTTTTCGTAGCTGCGCGACAGGAAATCGGCCGAAAGTTTCTCGGATTTCAGGCTTTTTGATTTTTTGCTGTAGTCCAGTGCCCGCTGGAGATATTCAATCGCCTTTTTATAATTTCCCTGGGTATATTCAAGGTTTCCCAGATTATTCAACACCTGGGCAATTCCCGCAGTATCCTTCAGCGATTCCCTGATTTCCACAGCTTTAAGATAAGACTCGTGTGCTTTGCTAAGGTTATTTTCCTCTTTCAGGATGATTCCCATATTGTTGTACAGCACACCGTCGTAAACCGGATTTCCGATGCTCTGATTTAGTCTGAGGGCAATTTCAAAATATCTTCTTGCTTCACTGAAATTCCGTATGGCAACATTCACCGAGCCCATATTCAGGTTGAAGATAAACAGCGTTTTCAGAATTTCAGGATCATCTTTGCTATTCTGATACTTTGTTACGAGATGAAGCCCCTTTTCAAAGTATTCCAGTGCCTTAGGAAAATTCTCCGTCGAGAAATATGACATTCCGATATCGGAATAAGCACGGGCCGTTTTCATATCCAATCCGGCTGTATCATGGTGCTGCGAAGCGATGTTATCGTAGATTGCAAGTGCTTTGAAAAGGTATTCGAGCGACAATGCATAATTGCCGTTACTGGAAAAAAGCCGGCTTAATTTGGTATATAAAGCCGGTGCAAAAAGTTTCTCATTTGAACCGCTTACCTTCGAAAGGGCTTTATTATAATAAAAGAGTGCCGAGTCGTACTTGTTATTCTGATCAAAATAGTCGCCGATTTTTGCATAAAGCTTAATGGCGGTGGTATCATTACCGGCTTTTGCGGCCAGCTTTCTGAGGCTGTCAGGAGTAGCAGCCACGGCATATCCATTGTGAATCAGCATACTAAAAAGCATGGATATCAATAAAACGGCTGATTTCACAATGTTCTTCACCTTAAAGCAAATTAAACCAACAGATTCTTTTCCCTTCAGGGGCAAATATAGTGAAAACTCAGAAATGGCCATGACCCGACGGACACACCTGCTTTTGCTGTGTATCCTCAGGAGTTTGTGGCCTGAAGCAGAGGCGGTTATAGTTTTATCAGTTTCAGCGTGCCGAGTGTCTTTCCGTGTTGCATCAGTTTGCACAGGTAAACTCCTGAATCAAGAGGTGAAATATCTATGTTTACATCACCCTGATTTTTATTTACATTCTTTGCAGCAACTTCCCGTCCGCTGATGTCAAATATTACAATGGCCGTGTTTGAGCAATCGCCGGGGATGTTTACACTGAAGCGCGTCTGGCTTTCTGCCGGATTTGGCCAGGGGCCCGCAATGTATTTAACATCCTGACTGGCAGAATGTTTAATACCGGTTGTTATATCAAGCATGGTCACTTCCATGTTGTCGAAGAAGAAGCCATCGGCATTGGTGTACATATCGCTTCTCAGGTTAAATCTTAGCAAAATCTGTTTGCCGGTATAATCTTTCAGGTTAACCTCCTCTTTAATCCACTGGTTTTGTTCGCCGTCGTAAACCGGCTGGCCTGTTGCCTGATACTGCGATCCTTTTCTGGTATGCTTTCCGGCAAGAGGTGACCAGGTAGTGCCGTTATTGGTTGATACAAGCAACTGAACATAATCATAACCGGCTTCGATTCTCCAGCGGGCGTAGAAACTGAGAAAAGCCGCCGAGGCGTTGGTCAGATCAATCTGTTCTTTTGTAGTAATTGATGTGTTGGCGTTGTTGGCATAAAACCCCACGGGAGAATCGGCAATGCAGTAAGGCGGCGAATAGGGGAAACTGCTGTACAATCCCCACTGTCCGCTCCATTTGCCGAGGTCGGGAATATCGTCGTAAAAGACAGTAACCGGAATGCCATAAAACTTTTCTATGGTATCATGGGTGAGATAAAGTCCGTTGTCGAGCGTCAGCGCATATTTTACGATTTCCCCATGTTTGATGTTATCGTTGAGTTCAATGGCGATGGAGTCAATTCTGGTTTGCAGTACCATCAGGTTTTTGATGGTTACCGGATTACCTGTCGAAACAATGTTTTCACTAATCGGTTCAATGGTGATGGTATAGTCTGCCGGGGTCTGGCCGATTCTTTTCAGTTCAAACCTGACCTGCGAAGTTTTTTTCTCGATAATCATCGGCGATAAGTCTGCAAGTTCGCCATAAGGCCCGGAGAAGCGTGCGGCATTCAGGCTTTGAATCATATTTTCCTGGCACTGGGGAATTATGCGCTCCACTGCCGGCCAGAAACCGTCGTACTGGCTGCCAACCTCAGGGGTATAGGCAAGGGTCTTGTTTTTTGTAGTCTGTTCGCCATACATCCAGTCGTCCGATCCTCCGTTGCTTACATAAATCGTTGTACTGCTTGGCCCGTAAGTATAGCTGTTGTCAACGGTCATTCTTCTGGCATATTCGGCAAATGCACTCTCATCGGGAGTGGTGGACTTTATGTAGCCCCAGGCATAAAGCAGCAGGTTGCTGTATGAGTGGTAGTTCAGTGCAATTTTAAAGTTATGGGCTTCACAAAACTCCTTGATAATCCGGGTCTCCGGTTCCGAAAATGCAGCCGTTCCCCGGTAGGTATCCGACGAAGGATAGGGAGAGGAACCCACATCGTCATATCCCCATGCAAAACCGTAGTTTCGGTTCAGATCAACGCCGTAATAGCCACCGGATGATATGCTCCTGTTTTTTCGCCACATTCCCCCGCCATTGGGACTGGTGGTAATGTTGTAGATATATCCGTCGGGGTTTATAATGGGAATAAAATACATTTCCGTATGATCAACCAGGGTGCGGACCGCTTCATTGGTTTCATAATTTTCAAGCAGATAATACATGTAATAAAGCAGGTGCTGCATGCCGATTGGTTCGCGGGCATGGTGCATTCCGGTGTAGAGCACCTGAGGCTTTTCTCCCGGTACATTAGCTAACCCCGTGATTTTTACATAATAAACCGGCCTTCCCTCAATGGTGGTAATTTCCGATACAGGCGCTTTTTCGGTAATCAGGTTGGGATAGAGCAGATACATCTTGTCGAGATGCTCGTAACATTCGTCAACCGTACAGAATCCGCCGCAGCTTCCGAGTTCGAAATTATACGGAACCGGATAATCGGCCGGAGCACGGGATGCTTCATTTCTCACTGCTTTTGGGTCGATTCCGGCGTTGCGGGCGGCATAATAGGCTTCCAGATCATCAATCTCCACCTCGAAATGTAAACCTGCATTCGTCAGCCGCTCAGTCTCGTTGCCGGTGAGTGCGGTGGTAAAGGTACCCGCTTTTACATCATAAAAGCCGGCATCAACGGCAATACCCAGACTTGCAACCATCTGTATATCATCAGGCTTTAAACTGATTTTTACCTGTGAATACTTTTCATGCTGACCAAAGGAAAGAACCGAAACGAACAGCATCAAAGATAAAAGAGCAATGATTTTTTTCATAGTTGTTTGTTTTAACCCGAAAAGCCTTGTACCACACAAACCTACATTATTTTTGAAAATAATGACAGATTACATGTGAATAAATGATGAAATTTTTAAAAAATAACCTGCTATCCGGCAAAGCTTATGCAAGGGGTTAATCGACGGTTGATGCTTTTTTATGAAGCAGTTTAT
>LUZO01000190.1 GCA_001603685.1 Bacteroidales bacterium Bact_23 | reverse complement strand
TTGAACATAGGGTATGATTTATTTATCGAAACAAATTTACTCCTTATTAATGAAAAATGCAAATTAAGATATTGACAATCATATGTTTATAACTATATCGAACAACTTTTTATGACAGCTGCTGACCAAATTCAATCATCCAAAACAGATCTGTCGACTTTTCGGAGTGGACTCAAGCTTTGATAAAAATATTTTACTCCGACTTTCCGGAAGGCAGTTCAACTGTAAAAACAGAACCACTACCGGGCGAACTTTCAACAAACACCTTACCCCTGTGCATTTTCAGGCAATCTTTCATCACAGCCAGCCCCAGTCCGGAGCCTTTCGCATATTTCGAATTGCTTCCGCGGTAAAAAGGTTCGAAAATATAGTCCAGATCGTGCGCGGATATGCCAATTCCCTTATCCGCTACTTTGAAAACAACAAAACCTGGCCTCTCCTGAAATACCGTAAAACTGACTTTCTGCTTTTTTTCCGAGAAATTCAGCGCATTCTGCAACAGATTAAGAAAGATGTTTTTGAAGAGGGTTTCATCCATACTTACCACTCCAATACTTTCATCCACAGTGAGTTCAATCCGATTTGGCCCCAGGTCCATTTCATTCAGTTCGTCGACCACTTTGCGGCATAAGGCAGGCAGATCGCAGCTAACCGGTTTGAATTCAAGTTTTCCTTTAGCTGATGCATCGATGATTTCGACCTTATCGAGTACCCTGAGCAGGGTTTTCACAGCCATTTTACTCAGCATGAACGCATCCTGCATGGTCTCTTCGTCGAGTTCGAGCCTGAAGGCCTCAAGAAGCTGAAGATTACTGTATATGATCGATAAGGGGGTGCGGAAATCGTGGGCAACCGATGAGATATACATCGACTTCTCCTTACTGATCCGGATTTCGTGCTCAAGGGTTTCGCTCACATCATCCTGAAGCGTTTCGCAGCCTGAAATTGCAGTAATTTCGCGTATGGCAACAATCAGGCGGTTTGCGCCACCTTCAGGAAGAGCAAATCTGCTGATCATAAACCTTACCTTACCACCATTCAGGTTAACCGTTTCAATCCTTTCGGCAGGAAGATCCATGCGTGCCAGATCAAGATACCCGTGGTCTCCGGCAGTACCAAAAAGCTGCTTCAGCGCCTGTTGCCAGTTATCGGGCAGGAAGTCGAATTCCTCTTTACCACCTCCCCTGCCGGCAATTCCGTTAAAGAGATATCCGGTGACTTCGCCATTTTTGCCTAAATAGCATAATAGCGTTCCGGAGTACTGATAATCCAGACTCTTTGCCTGCATCTGCGATAAGGAGCTGTCCGGCTTCTTTTCTTCCGGTACTGATATTGAACTTGCCATGTTTTTTTACAGTTTCAGTAAATGTTTTTAGCAGGAAAGCAAAATTAACATTAATCAATTAACCATGCAATTTTCAGAAAATATTCATTGCAATGGATGTTATTATTGCAAAAACGAACCGGCAAACCAGACGGTTCTATTCAATAATTTCATTTTCAGAAGTTTTCATCACCAATATCAGCCGGCCATCTCCTCTTCCGCACTTCCGGAAAAACCGGATTAACCGGCATCTGTCTCTTATACACATCTC
>LUZO01000189.1 GCA_001603685.1 Bacteroidales bacterium Bact_23 | reverse complement strand
TCGCTCAGGCACCGGCTCACCCACCGGCTCAGGCACCGGCTCAGGCACCGTGAGAGGGTTGGGCGCGTTGATACGGACTATTCATTTTAATTTTCAACTCCAATAATAGGGGGCCTTCTGAAAATGGCGTTAAAAAAACAGGCAGCAAAAAACGAAAAGAAGAAACGCCTGCTTTTTGCGTCCGGCGGCGCATTAAAAGATTTGAAGCCCCGGCCGATGGCCGTGGCATTTGAAGATTTGATGCGCCTGGCGGCGCTCCGCCTTTGGCGGATGAGCCCACCTAAGGCGGGTCACTTTTTACTTTTTACTTTAATCTTTTTACTTCTTACTTCTTACTTCTTACCTCTTACCTCTTACTTCCTACTTCCTACTTCCTACTTCCTACTTCCTACTTCATTCTCAAAACCCCATCTGAAAACCGGCCTCTACGGTCAGTTGCTTTCCCTGATAGAGCGAGGGGGTGTATTTATTCAGGTAATACCGGGCCGGAAGGCCATCCGCATCGTAGCCGCGGATATCGGAGGCGGTGAGGCCGGCAAACACCGAGATGCCGTTCCACAGCTGATACCGCATATCGAATGCCAGCGAAGTGTTGCTCCAGGTTACCGTTTCCATAAACGGATGCTCATCCACGCCGACGGTTCCGCCGAGGTCGTAGGTGTAATCGTTGCCATGCTCCGCTCTTAACCACGAGAGGGAGGCATACAGCCCGGCGATGGGGCGCCAGCTCAGGCCGAGCCACAGCTCGCGCGAGTTGTCGCGCAGGTAATGGCCCAGGTTAAAGCGGTTGGTTTCGAAGGTAAGGCTCTCTACGCGGTGCTGGTAGGTGATGGGGTTGGTCATGGTATATTCGCCCCTGAGGGTGAGGTTTCTGATCGGCCAGCCCGAGAGCGACGCACCGCCCTTGTAACCGGTGAAATTGGTGCGGTTGGGATCGCCCACCCGGGCAATGCTGAACTCATCCACAAACACCGAAGCGAACAGATGCAGGTGCCTGATCTGGCGGCTGCTGATATTCAGGAACATCTGCGAATTCTGATTGTCGATGCCGTGGCTCAGGGTGTGATCCACCGATTTGAAGAACATAAACGGAATCAGGTAGGCGGGCTGCACCTTGCTGTCGCTGTACACCACCGAATTGCCGGCCGACACATACAGCCCCTTCCATGGCCGGAAGGTGAACATATTGGCGGCGATGTACTTATCGCGGTAGATGGCGCGGTAGCGGCCCGGTTCGGAGTAGTAGCTGCGGGCGCTGTCGATCACTTCCGACACCAGCCATCCGTGGAAATAGGTGAATGAGAACCACTTCGCCGGATCCATTTTCAGCTGCAGCAGGGCATAGGATGGCGTTTTTCCGCCCAGGATATTGGCGCCGTGGTAATTATCGCCCCATTCGGGCTGGTCTTTGCTGAAACTGAGGCTTCCCCACTTCCATGCCCATGCGATGCCGGCGCGCATCTCGCTGTAATCGCCGCCCACGCGCCCCTGCACATTGATCTTGTAGTTGCCTCCTTCGCCCAGGGTGAAATAGCCGGGGCGATCCAGCACCTCGTTGGTCTGGTAATTGTCGCGCAGGCTTGCCCAGAACGACCACTGGCTGCCCACATACGCCTGAGCCTCAAGGCCGCCGTAGGTATGGCGTACATTTCCGTTGTCGTTGGTCAGGTAGCGGATGCCATACACCGGTTTCACGCTTATCCTGAACAGCGAATCGCGGTACACCAGCGCCGGAGGCAGCACGGACAGTTGTGTTGCTTTCCCCTGCGGGATAAGGTTCAGCGCACCGCGGTAACCGGCGCCGGTCTCCTGGGTGAAATCCTTCAGCACCATCCTGATCTCCCGGATCAGGGCGGGGGAGAGACGGGTTGTGTCGCTCAGCGCAAGGGTCAGCCTTCCGGCGATAAAGGTGCGGGAGTAAGGCCTTACGGCGCTGTTCAGCTCAATCACGCCAAGGGTAGCCAGCTCATCCAGAAGCAGATAGATATTCTTATCAGAAATATGTGCGGGAATCTCGCCGGCCGACAAGGGGCGGAGACCCGAAAATAACAGTGAAAAAAGCAGCAGTAGCAGGGGTCGTTTTATCATGAAGCAAAGGTAAGGGATTATCGTCTCAGTTGCTCCTTGCCCGTTTAAAGACAATGTTGGTGGTGGCTTTGAAGAAGTAGCGCACATCGGTAAGGAATGGCGATTTGCCGTATGCCTCCAGATATTTCCGCTCCGATTCCTCGATCTCCTCCAGGGTTTTGGGCATATCGGCATAATAGGGCGGAATCAGTCCGGGTTTGTACTTAATTCTGAGTTGCTGAACCTCAGGCGAGTAGAGGCCGAAATAGTGCTGGCTGAGCGGGCGCACCCCCACAATCTTCATCTCGCCTTTCATCACATTGATGAACATGGGCAGTTCATCCAGCCACAGCTTGCGCATAAAACGGCCCAGGGAGGTAACGCGGTAGTCGTCCATAAACTTGCCGCCCTCGTTCAGCCCCTGGGTGCTGTGGATGTACGACTGCAGGTATTCGCTGTAGGGGTGCATGGTGCGGAACTTGTACACCTTGATCAGCTTCCCGTTTTTGCCGACACGGTTCAGATAGATAAACGGGCCGTAGGTGGCATGTTTGGGATAGAAGGGTTCGCCGGTTTTGCGGGCAATCACATAATAGGCCCTGCCGATCTTCTGTTCCTGAACGATGGAGAATCCGCAGGAGCAGATTCTGCCCAGAATCTCCGGCCGGCTCATCACGCGGTTGTTGCCATGGGTAAGCGAGAAGTAAAGCTTCTTGCCGATCGGCAGTTTTGGCAGCACCCTTTTGTACATAAAGTCGATGGCATAATAGCCGTAATTCAGCAGGGGAGGATACTTTGCCAGGATGCGTGCCTTGCGCTGATTTTTGGTTTCGGCGCAAACGGCCATCAGTCCGTTTACCGGAATGCGGCTGTTGATGGCCTCCAGAAACTTGTTCACATAACGCACATCGTTCAGCCGGTGCAGGTTTACCACTTTCCGGAAATCTCCTTTCGGCTGATTCAGGATGTTGAAGCGGTTGGTGGTATGCAGAATCAGCGCTTTTCCGGGCTCCGAGTCGATAAACTGGGCGATAAAGAAGAGGGCATCTTCGCCGATATCTTCCAGAATACTGTCGGAAATCTCGAGGATATGCCGTTTCTCGTCGCTGTATTCCGTTTCCGGGATAATCACCTCGGGAATGGCAGCCTCTTTCTCCTTCTCATCCGGCATCTGAACCGCCGACTGGTAGGCTATCCTGAACAGAACCGCAAGCGATTCGGCGATAAAAAGACCGAAAATGTTATACAGCACCAGCTTTCTGGGCAGATGCATCTGCTGAAGGGTGTAGATCAGAAGCAGGCTGAGGCCGGAGGTGTATATCCAGGAGCGTAGGTAAAGTTTAAGCGCCTGAAGGCCTTCGTACCTTTTAACGGTCTCGTACTTGCTGCAAATCAGCGAAATAAAGATGTGGAAAGTGTAGAAGTAGAAACCCAGCGTTCCGTATTGCCTCAGGGCAGGCAAAAATCCTTGCGGCAGAATGGACAGGGATATCGCAAAAATGATTAAGCAAAGGACAATATTGAAAACAAATTGCGAGTAGAAACGCTTCATTATCAAGGAATTTTAACTCACTTAAATCTTCCCCGGCTTTCTTCTGTTCTTTCTGCTGAAGAATCAGCATATCCGGTTCAGATCAGACGACAATTCCCTAAACGGAACACCCATCTGATACGCCCCGGAATCCCCCCTAAAGAAAATGCCATTTCAACTCTGGCAGAAAACCATAACTCATTGATTTTGTTGCACTATCCCAAGATGCAACCAGGAGTTATAGCTGAAAATTTTCCGTTTACAAAGGTAATATGGAAATCTTTACAAACCGGCAAAAAAAATAAAGATTTAGTTCCGTTTGAGGAGGATTTAAAACCACGGCCTGGGGCCGTGGCTCCGCCTCGGCGGATGAAGTCCCGGCCTTGCTGGCTTCGACAGGGCTTCGCATTCGCTCAGCCACAGCTCAGCCACCAGCCGTGACATTTGAAGTTCGCTGCTGCCGCCATTTGAGCTGCAGACGGCATGGATATGAAGCTCCAGCCGGTGACCGTGATATATTTGAACTGCACATGGAACTGACCAGCAAACGATAAGGCCGTCCCTACGGGACTTGAGGGTACGGGTCTGTTTCCTAGCTACCATAAGGTCGTCCCTCCGGGACTTTCCTGAAAACAAAGCTCCGTAGGAGCGACATTATGGTAGAGAAAAATCAAACGATAGAAAATCAAGCTCCATAGGAGCGACATTAGAATTTCGTGTAGAAGATATTTTCCCGCCGGGACTCGGGGTATTCTGGTATTTCTCCCATTCCCCTATCTTTCACTTCTACATTTCAAAAAGTTATTCTTCACCTTAGTATCTTGTAATTTCAACAATGACTTTACTAACTTCAAAAAACCTTTTAAGCCAAATAC